>JAVKSW010000162.1:0-6105 GCA_039583505.1 Bryobacteraceae bacterium
TCCTGCCGCGATAGCAATGGCGAATAGAAAAAGGCACGCTCCCGTTTTCTCCGCCGCAACATGCCCTTCTTGAAGAGCCGGTCGAGAGTCGTCATCACCGTCGTGTACGCGAGCGCCCGTTCCATCTTTTGAGCCACATCGTGCACATTGCTCTCACCGTCCGCCCAAAGGATTTCCATCACGCGGTACTCTAAATGGCCGAGGACAGGCGAACGTTCCACTACGACAAATGATAGTTCACAGCGTTTGCTGAATCATCGCCGTAGTTGAAAAGCATCAATGGAAGTAGCTCTCGATTCCGATGCACGCGCTTTCATTCCGCTATCTTCTTCTCCGGCACGGCTATCTGCTTCTGTTCGCATACGTCTTCGCCGTCGGCGCCGGTCTGCCTATTCCTGCCGATCCGTTGTTGCTGCTAATGGGAGCCATGGTAGGCAACCGTGATTATTCCTTCTTCCACTCGCTGCTTGCAGCCGTGATTCCCGCGCTCCTCGGAGATCTGGTTTGGTATCAACTGGGCCGTTCTCGCGGGCGCTCGGTTTTGGGGCTTCTCTGCAAGCTCACGCTTGAGCCGGAGACTTGTGTGCGGAAGACCGAAGCCGCGTTCGCCAAGCGTGGCGCCGGCGCATTGCTGTTTGCCAAGTTTGTTCCGGGCATGAGCCTGGTGTCGGTCTCGCTCGCCGGTATCAGCAAAATGCGAACGTGGCGCTTCCTCCTCTCCGACACCGCGGGCTGCGCCTTATGGGCCGGGTCGTACCTGCTCCTTGGTCGGATGTTCCACCGGCAGGTGGATTCGATCATCTTGTTCCTGGGGCTGTTCGGCCGCAGGGCCGGGTTAATCATCGCCGCTCTCATCGCCATTTACGTGGCCGTGAAATACATCCAGCGCAGGCGTTTCCTCCGCAAGCTGCGAATGAATCGCATTTCGCCTCGGGAGGTCCTCGATTTCCTCGAACGCGGTGAGGCGATCACCATCATCGATTTGCGGCATCCCGCCGAAGTCAAGCGGGACGGCATGAAGATCGCTGGGGCCCTGGTACTTCGACCCGACGAGTTGCGCTCGCGTTCGGGTGAGATTCCCCGCGATCAGGAAATCATTCTCTACTGCACTTGACCCAATGAAGCCACGAGCGCCCGGGTGGCGCTCCAACTGAGAAGAGCCGGAATTCTACACGTTCGCCCTTTGGAAGGGGGTTTCGAAACTTGGCGGGAACTCGGCTTTCCCATAGAGCCGGTGGCCGAGATCGCTGCCGCGTAAACTAAGGAGCCGCATCCTCCTTGCGTGCCAGTCCTTCCGCTATCTTCGTGATCGAAGCCAGCATGTCGACGGGGACCGGAAACACAACCGTTGTATTCTTCTCCGTACCAATCTCCACCAGTGTCTGCAGATAGCGCAATTGAATGGCAACCGGTTGCGTTTGAATCTGTTTCGCCGCCATGCTCAACTTCTCGGCGGCCATGTATTCGCCCTCTGCGTGAATCACCTTCGCCCGCCGCTCCCGTTCCGCTTCGGCCTGACGCGCAATCGCGCGAATCATCTGGTCGGGCAGGTCAACCTGCTTCACTTCCACCATGGTCACCTTCACGCCCCACGGCCCGGTATGTTCATCCAGCACCGCCTGCAGCCGAACATTGATCTTCTCGCGCTGGCTAAGCAATGCGTCCAGTTCTACCTCGCCCAACACACTCCGTAACGTTGTCTGTGAAAGCTGGCTTGTCGCGTAGAGATAGTTCGCTACCTCGATCACGGCCTTGATCGGATCGACAACCCGGAAATAGACCACCGCATTCACTTTCAGCGTCACGTTATCTCGCGTAACCAGATCCTGTGGTGGCACTTCCATCGCTTCAATCCGCAGTGAGGTGCGGACGATCCGATCCAGCGGTGCAAAAACCAGAATGATACCCGGCCCTTTCGGCTCGCTCAATACCCTCCCCAGCCGGAAAATGACTCCGCGCTCATATTCGGCGAGAATCTTCACCGACGAAATCAGATAGAAAAACAGAATGATGATCAGTATGAGAAACGCGCCGGAAAACACTCCGCCAAATCCTTCCACTAGGAAGCCTCCTTGACATACAAAAGAAGATCTTGCACCCGTTCTATCGCCACCCGCTGCCCGGCGGGTATGCTCTTTTCGCTGCGCGCCCGCCAATATTCCCCATGGACGAATACCGTGCCTTCCGGATTGATGTCCGTTCGCGATAATCCCACTTCCCCGACCAGGCTCTCGGCCCCGGTGAGATGCTTCATCTTTCGCGCGCGCATACCCAGCAGCCCCAGAAAGATCGTGATGATCCCGAAAGCGGCCGACACCGCAATCGCAAGCGCGGGCGTGACTCGTCGTGGACCCTGCAGCAAAACGATAGCCCCAAATGCAAACAGCACCGCCCCGGCAATTCCCGAGATCATGTGCGTGTAATATTTCAGCTCAATCATCAGAAGAACCACTGCCAGCGCTAGGATCGTCAGTCCGTACCAGGTGGGCGCGTCCTGATAAAGCCCGTAAGCCCCCGCGCACGCCAGCAGTACTCCCAAGATTCCAGGAACCATCATTCCAGGCGCGTGCAGCTCCCAATACACGCCCAGCAGTCCTATCACGAGGAGAAAAAACGCGATGTTCGGATCGGTTAAGGCGGCTTCCATCATCTTTATTAGTTTGTCAGTTTCGCGTCACGTACAGATTCTCGTTCGGTATCCCCCGCTTCACACTACTACGCCTGAACGAACTTTAACAGCTTGCCGATAAACCATCTTGGCGTCTTTCCGTCTGTGGAGGCAGAGATGTTCGCATCTCGAAGGGAATAAAACAATGAAGAAACAAATCTCTACACTAACCCTGTCCACCCTTTTCGGACTAGGTATTGCAATGGCTGCGCCGCAGGCGCAAGATCAGCCCGCGCAGGGTAGCCAACCTGCTGCCCGGCATGAGGCCGATCCCAATCGCCAGTTGCAAAGAATGACGAAGCGGCTCAACCTCAGTGGCGATCAACAAAGCCAAATTCTGCCTATTCTCGCCAATCGCCAGCAGGCGATGGAGAGCATTCGATCGGACAGCTCCCTCGCGCCGAAAGACCGCCATGAAAAAATGCGCGCCGTCCGGGAGGACAGCGACGCCAAGATCCGGGCGCTGTTGACAGACACCCAGAAGCAAACCTACGATCAGATGCTGCAGCAGATGCGTGAGCGCGCGCAACAACACCGCGAACAACGTCAGAATTCTAGTCAAGGCACCGGCAGCTCTAACTAAACGGCGCCTGGGAAAACCACTACGATGTACAGAGAAAGGAGCACTACAGGCATGAAGAACAAGATTCTATCCACAGCGTTACTCGGCCTCGCGCTGGCTGTTGGTTCTGCGAACGCGCAGGTCTACGTTCGTATCGGGCCGCCTCCTCCCAGGCGCGAGGTAGTCGTAGTCAGGCCCGGCCCTCGCTACGTTTGGGTGGCTGGCTACCATCGTTGGGACGGGCGCGCCTACGTCTGGGTCCCGGGAAATTGGGTTCTCCCGCCTCAGCCCTACTACCGTCGCTGGGTTCCAGGACACTGGCGAAATACGCCGCGCGGCTATTTCTGGGTCGAAGGGCACTGGGCCCGCTAACGTTTGAGACTCTGCTCGGAGGGGAGCGGCGCCGCGACTTTCTTTCCGCCGCTCTCATCTAATCTGCGTGAGTTCTGCGCAGACTGATCCTGTTTGCGGCATGCAGGTCGATCCCGAGAAGGCCGCGGGCACCAGCCAATACCAGCGCCACACGTACTATTTCTGCGGCCTCGGTTGTAAAAAAAAGTTCGATGCAAACCCGGCACAGTATCTTGCCCCCAAACCACAAAACTTCGTTCAACTTTCAGCGAGCCTGACGGCCCCGGCGCCAGTCCACGCGCAGCCGCAAGCCGCACCGTCGGTGGAATACACCTGCCCCATGCATCCCGAGGTGCGGCAGCTCGGCCCCGGCTCCTGCCCGAAATGTGGCATGGCCCTCGAGCCCTCGGAGGTCACCGGCGACGAGCCCAATCCCGAGCTCCAGGACATGCAGCGCCGCTTCCGGACGAGCTTGATCCTCACCGTTCCTTTGCTTGTCCTGATGATTGTCGAGATGCTTCCGAATCACGGCGGCGGCCGCTGGATCATGTCTTCCGCCGTCGCCTGGATTCAACTCGCGCTGGCCACACCGGTCGTCCTATGGGCAGGCTGGCCATTTTTCCAGCGTGCCTGGGGCTCGCTACTCAACCGCAGCTTGAACATGTTCACGCTCATCGCCCTCGGGACCGGAGCAGCGTATCTGTTCAGCGTCGTGGCCCTGCTCTTTCCAAACTCGCTTCCAGCGGCGTTCCGCGGCCAAAGCCGAATGGTGCCGCTGTACTTCGAACCGGCTGCCGTAATTACAACTCTCGTTCTACTTGGGCAGGTTCTCGAACTCCGCGCGCGCTCCCAAACCAGCAGCGCGTTGAGATCGCTCCTGGGTCTCGCTCCCAAATCCGCGCGACTCGTGGAGGACGGCGGGAATGAGCATGACGTACCGCTCGAAGAGGTCAAGATCGGAGACCGTCTGCGCGTCCGCCCCGGTGAAAAGATTCCGGTAGATGGAACCGTACTCGAAGGCGCCAGCTCCATTGACGAATCGATGCTCAGCGGCGAGTCAATGCCTGTCGAAAAATCCACGGGCGCCCGCGTCGCGGGAGGAACCATCAACGGCACCGGCAGCTTCATCATGCGCGCCGATCGCGTCGGCAGCGACACATTGCTCAGCCAGATTGTTCGCCTGGTGAGCGAAGCGCAGCGTACCCGCGCTCCCATCCAACGCCTGGCGGATCGCGTCGCGTCGTATTTTGTACCCGCAGTCATACTGGCGGCCGCCCTTACCTTTGCCGTGTGGGCCATGTACGGCCCTGAACCGCGACTCAGTCATGCGTTCGTTAATGCCGTCGCGGTGCTGATCATCGCCTGCCCGTGTGCCTTGGGGCTCGCCACTCCCATGTCGATCATGGTTGCGACGGGCCGCGGGGCCACAGCCGGAGTTTTGGTTCGCAACGCGGAAGCTCTGGAGGTGCTTCATAAGATCGACACGCTTGTCCTGGATAAAACCGGCACGCTCACCCAAGGCAAGCCCAAGGTGACAAGTATTCTTTCACTGAACGGATACTCGGAAACCGATCTGCTGGCGTTAGCAGCCAGCCTGGAGCAATCGAGCGAGCATCCGCTGGCTTCCGCCGTCGTCAGCGCTGCCAAAGAGCGTAATCTTCAGCTTCAAAGGGTCGGCGAGTTTCAGTCGATCACCGGTCAAGGTGTCAAAGGTCGCGTTGCAGGCCGCACGATTCTGGCCGGCAATCCCGCTCTTCTGAATAGTGCGGGCATCGCTATGGATGAACTGACCCCGCGTGTCGAGGCGCTTCACGGCGAAGGTCAATCGGTTATGTTCATCGCAATCGATAACCAGCCTGCCGGCTTGCTTGCAATCGCCGATCCCATAAAGCCATCCACCGCTGACGCCATTAAGCTTCTTCATGCCGAGGGTGTCAGGGTTGCGATGCTCACCGGCGATAACCGCAGAACCGCGCTCGCCGTTGCCAAGCGCCTGGGCATTGATGATGTGGAAGCCGAGGTCTTACCGGATCGGAAAGCCGCGACAATCAAAAAGCTCCAGTCCGGCGGTCACATCGTCGCCATGGCGGGCGATGGAGTCAACGACGCTCCCGCGCTTGCCGCCGCGAATGTCGGGATCGCCATGGGCACGGGCACAGACATCGCCATGGAATCCGCTGGCGTGACGCTGGTTCAAGGCGACTTGCGCGCCATAGTACGAGCACTCCGCCTCAGCCGCGCCGCTATGCGCAACATCCGCCAAAATCTTTTCTTCGCCTTCGTCTATAACATCCTCGGCGTGCCCATCGCTGCGGGCGTCCTCTATCCCTTCTTTGGCCTCCTCCTCAGTCCCGTGATCGCCAGCGCGGCCATGACCTTCAGCTCGGTTTCGGTCATTACCAACGCGCTCCGCCTGAGGAAAATCCAGCTCTAATTAGTGTTGGTCGCGATAATTGCGAATTGCTTTTTCAAGCAGTTCCATCGCCCTCTCCGGTCCGTCCACACCCTTGATTTCGTCTTGTTT
>JAVKSW010000163.1:0-6095 GCA_039583505.1 Bryobacteraceae bacterium
CTGTCGAATTTGCTGTAGGAAATGCCCGCTCCGCGGCATGCTGCATTGATGCGCACGATCCACAAAGAGCGAAAATTCCGCTTCTTCAGCCGGCGGCCGACGTAGGCGTAACGTAATGCCTTCTCGACAGCCTCCTGCGCAGAGCGATTCAGCTTCGATTTGGTGAGAAAATAGCCTTTCGCGCGGCGAAGGGTCTTGTGGCGATAATCTCGCCGATGGGTACCTCTTTTTACTCTTGGCACGTTTGCTCCTTTTTACTTTTGGAAGCACTCAGCTTCCCTCAGAGAGGCGACAGGCACGTGCGGCGCGCTGCTCCTACTCCTCGCTACCTTGCTCAGCGATCTCTAATAAGGCAACATGCTGCGCAGCTTCGCCTGATCAGCCTCGTCCGCGACCACGCCTTGCTTCAACTTGCGCTTTCGGGAGCGTGTCTTCGAAGTCAAAATGTGGCGCGCAGAAGCATGGTGCCGGACAACCTTTCCGGTACCCGTCTTCTTGAAGCGTTTCGACGCACCCTTATGGGTCTTCATTTTGGGCATAAATCTGTCCTGAACGTCTTGTGTTTGGCGGACGGACGCCGCCTGAAGAACCGCACGAGCGAATGCAGGCGCTTTAGAGCGGAACTACTTAGGAAAGTATAACATGCGGCTGCGGCCACCTGCCTCGCCGGGCCTTACCGGTTGTCCTGGTATTCTTCGAGCCACGCCATCTGAATCGCTTCGAGCTTGCCTTCGGTTGAGGCCATGGGATCATCCTTGAAATTTGGCAGTTCGGTGATCCACTTGTGGAGATCCGTATAGCGGATATGGGTCGGATCCGCGTCCGGGTGAGCTTCGTACAGGCTGAGCGCAATGTCTTCGGTGTGGTCCCAAGTGAGTCCGGGCATGGTTCCTCGTGCTTTATTGTATTCTCGCGGCGAGCGGCCTAAGAGCCCGTCTGATGGAGTACTGCGTCACTCGATTTTCGTGCCCTTTAGAGCGCCGCGAACGGCCGTGTTCATCATGTTTTCGGCGAGTCTCATAGTGGCTTGGTTCAGCGCCTCAATGCGTCCATTGATGGCTGCATGGTCATTGCCGCGGTAAACGCTCTGTAAATCGCGCTTTGCGGCTTCAATCGCCGCCTGCTCTTCCGGCTCAAGAGTGGCCCATGCCTCATTCTTTTGGGCCTTTTCTGTCGCGGTGAGGACGTTGTCCGCCTCCACGCGCGCCTCGCGTACTTGCCGCTCCCGCATGTCTTCCTCAGCCTTGTCGAAAGACTCGCGGATCATGGCTTCCACCTGCTCTTCGGTCAACCCGTAAGAGGGTTTCACCTCAACGCTCTGCTCCTTGCCCGTGCGAGCGTCGCGCGCCGTGACGTTTAAAATACCGTTAGCGTCAATCAGAAAACGAACTTCAATTCGCGCGAAGCCGGCCGCCATCGGTTGAATATCTCTAAAATCGAAACGTGCGAGGCTGCGGCAGTCCTTCACCAGTTCCCGCTCACCTTGCAAGACGTGAATCAATACGTTTCGCTGTCCATCTACGGCGGTGGTGAAGCTTTCCGTTGCGCTGGCCGGAATCGTTGAGTTGCGATGGATGAGCTTCGAGACTACCCCGCCCATGGTCTCGATTCCGAGCGAGAGCGGCGTGACATCCAGCAGCAGCTTGTCTTCCACGTCGCCGGCCAAGATACCCGCTTGCACCGCAGCGCCGAGCGCGACGACTTCGTCCGGATTCAACTCAGTGTGAGGCTTGGCTTTGAATAGCCGCTCGACCGCTGTTCGCACCAGCGGAATCCGCGTGGAACCGCCAACCATCACGACTTCATCGATCTGCTCGGGCGTGAGCTTCGCATCTATCAGGCAGGCGCGGCACGGTTCCAGAGTTCGTTCGACCACGGGCGCGATCAGCCTGTCGAACAGTTGGCGATCGATTGCGCGCCGATAACGCATGTCCCGGTAATCCAGCTCGATCTTCGCTTCGGGAACGAACGACAGCTCTTCTTTCGCCTGAATCACTGCACGCCGAAGCCGTTGCACGCCTTCAGAATCGCGCGAGAGATCCTGCTTCCACTCCGATTGCACATCTTCAAGCGCAATCCGCAATAGAAGATTGTCAATGTCGTCTCCGCCCAGGTGCGTGTCGCCATTCGTAGCCAGAACTTCGAAGATGCCTTCGTGCAGGCGCAGAATCGAGATGTCGAACGTACCGCCGCCGAAATCGTACACGGCGATGATTCCGTCCTGGCGCTTGTCCAATCCATACGCCAGCGATGCCGCAGTGGGCTCATTCACAAGGCGCAGAACTTGAAGGCCGGCGAGACGGCCCGCATCTTTTGTCGCCTGCCGCTGCGCGTCGTTGAAGTAAGCCGGAACCGTGATGACGGCCTCGGTCACCGGAGCGCCGAGGCCTGCTTCCGCGTTGTCTTTCAATTGGCGGAGCACCGCGGCTGAAATTTCGGGCGGAGTAAACGTGCGGTCGCCCAGCTTCAACTTGATGACGGACTCGCTGTCGTCGGCGATGCGAAATGGAAACAGCTTCATCTCGTCTTCCACGTCGGAAACACCGCGCCCCATCAGACGCTTCACCGAATAAACCGTCCGCTCCGGGTTAGTCAGCAGCAGCTCTCGCGCAGTCTCGCCCGCCACGAGTTGGCCTTCTGAGCTAAGCGAGACAATGCTTGGTACGATCTTGCGCCCCTCGGAGTCTTCGATGATCTCCGGTCCGGTGAGCTCCATTACCGCGACCAGACTGTTCGTCGTACCCAGGTCAATACCGACGATTTTGGATTTCCGGTTCTCACCGAAATCGATTTGAAAGGTTCCCATGTTCGTTAGAGAAGTGTCTTTTTAGAGGAGATCCTGCGCCGGCGCAGTCGCATCGGATGCCGCATTCAATGCGCGATCCACATCGCGAATCAGATTTTCGATATAACGGCGCCGGTTTAAAACACCTCGAATGTCGTGCAATGCCTGTTTGGCCGTTTCGCTTTGAGGTTCTGCCGCGTCGTACTTTGCGAACAGCCGTTCGAGCTCCGCGTCGATGTTCATGCGCAGGCTGACGAAATTTTCCTTTGCGGCTGTCAGTTGCGGCCGCGCCGATTCGTCGCCGCTCTTCAGCTCTTCGAGCGCCATATTAAGCTCGAAGACTTCTTCCAGCAGCTCAGGCGGGACGTCCCGCGAGCGCTGTTCTCCGATCGGAAAACCCTCTTCCGTGAGCAAATATTCTGCCCGTTTGACGGGGTCCTTCAGGGTACGGTAGCCGTCGTTGAGGATTGCCGTGGCTTCGAGCGCCTGCATTTGCTCCTCGGGACTGTTCCGGCTGAAGCGGTCCGGGTGCCATTTGCGGCTCAGCTCATAAAAGCGCTTTTGCAGCGCTTCCCTGTCGACGCCGAGCTTCCGCTCGAACCCGAAGAATTCGTAAAAGTTGTTGGGATTAGACATCGAGTGTGCGCGGCAATCCGCACCTGAGGATATGAAACAAGCCGGAGCAGGCCGACCTAAGCTGAAAACGACGTGCCGCACCCGCAGCTCTTGGTGGCATGCGGATTATGGAAGACAAATCCCGATTGCATTAATGAGTCCTGCCAATCGAGAGTCATGCCGTCCAGGAACAGCATGCTTTTTGGATCGACAAAGACCCGCACGTCTTCGAAATCGAACACATGATCGCGCGGCCGCGGCTCCGGCGCGAACTTGAACTGATAACTTAAGCCGGAGCAGCCCCCGCCCAAAACACCAAGCCGCAATCCTCCGGCGACACCCTCGCGCGCAAAGGCTTCGCGGATTTTCTGTACGGCTTTCGGAGTGACATTCACCTGCTTGGACGCAGTTGTCTCCGGCGCTGCGTTCTGTCCCGGTCCAGGTGCACCGCCGAGCTGAGTCAACTCAGCCATCACGAAATCCTCAACTCAGCTGACCGAAACTGTCTCGCGCGTCGCGACCGAGTTCTTTTTCTTGTAGTCGCCGATGGCAGCCTTTATCGCGTCTTCGGCCAGAACCGAGCAATGAATCTTCACCGGAGGCAGCGAAAGCTCACTAACGATGTCGGTGTTCTTAATCTCCAGAGCCTGGTCCACCGTCTTTCCCTTCAACCACTCGGTCGCAAGCGAAGAACTGGCAATCGCGCTCCCGCAGCCGAAGGTTTTGAACTTCGCGTCTTCGATAATGCCGGTCTGCGGATCCACCTTCACCTGCAACTTCATTACGTCGCCGCATTCCGGCGCGCCTACCATGCCCGTTCCGACATCGGGGCTGTTTTTGTCCATCGACCCCACGTTGCGTGGGTTGTTGTAATGATCGAGAACCTTATCAGAGTAAGCCATGTTTTATCCTTCCAATTTCAATCTTAATGCGCCGTCCAAACCATCTTTGAGAGATCTACGCCTTCTTTCGCCATTTCGTAGAGAGGCGAAAGCTCACGCAGCTTTTTCACCACGTCGACAACTTTGTCACCCACATAGTCCACTTCGTCTTCGGTATTGAAGCGGCCGATGCCGAAGCGGATGGAGGAATGCGCCAGGTCGTCGCCGGCGCCCAGTGCCTTCAGCACGTAGCTGGGTTCGAGCGTCGCCGAGGTACAGGCCGAACCGCTCGAGACAGCGATGTCGTTGATGCCCATCAGCAGGCTCTCGCCTTCTACGTAAGCGAAGCTGATGTTCAGGTTATGCGGCAGCCGGTGTTCCATGGTTCCGTTGATGTAGACTTCGTCCAGATCCCGGAACAACTTGTCTTTCAGCTTGTCACGCAAGAAGCTGAGGCGCTTGGATTCCTGCGCCATTTCCTGCTTTGCAATGTCGCACGCCGCGCCGAGTCCCACAATTCCCGGAACGTTCAGCGTGCCGGAGCGCATGCCGCGTTCATGACCCCCGCCATCCATCTGCGCGGTGATTTGCACGCGTGGATTCCTGCGGCGAACGTAGAGCGCGCCGACGCCTTTCGGGCCGTACAGCTTGTGAGCGGTCAGCGAAAGAACGTCGATTCCGTCGCTGGTTACATTGACCGGAATTTTCCCGATCGCCTGCACCGCGTCACTATGGAACAGCACGCCCTTTTCTTTTGCGATCTTGGCGATTTCCTTCATCGGCTGCACTACGCCGATCTCGTTGTTGGCGTACATGATCGAGATCAGGATAGTTTTGTCCGTGATGGCGTCGCGTAATTGATCTAGATCGATCAGGCCATTCTGCTTTACCGGCAGATACGTCACGCGGACACCTTGCTTCTCCAGGCGCTTGCAGGTATCCAGGACCGCCTTGTGCTCCGTCACCTGTGTAATTACATGGTTGCCGCGCTCCGCGTACATCTCGGCGATGCCCTTCAGCGCCAGGTTATTGGATTCTGTTGCGCCGCTGGTGAATACGATCTCTTTGGGCGTCGCCCCGATCAGGTCCGCGATGTGCTTGCGAGCTTTCTCGGTCGCCTCTTCGGCCTCCCAGCCGAAGCTATGGTTTCGCGATGCCGCGTTTCCGAAAACGTCCATGAAGTACGGCGTCATCGCCTCGAACACACGAGGATCCGTGCGCGTCGTGGCGTGATTGTCCATGTATATCGGCAGTTTCATACTTGTCATTTCCTTAGTGAGCCTTGCGCCTCGAGAGACTGCGGAGCGCCTTGCAGTGCGATGAGGGAGGCAGGTGCGAAGCCCGGCGCTTCCTGTTCCGAGTCTTGCAGCATATCTTCGATGCTGACGCTATCTAGAAGTCGCAGAATGCCTTCATGTATGCGCTTCAATGGCCGCTTGACCGTACATCGGGCCGAATGCCCGCAAAAAGCGTGCTCGGTGAAGCAATTTGCCAGCACGATGGGGCCGTCAATGGCACGAATAACTTCCAGCGCTGAAATGCGGTGTGGATCTCTCGCCAGCCGGTATCCACCGTTGGTTCCATACTCGGAAACCAAAAAGCCGGTCTTACCGAGCTTTTGCAGCAGCTTCGACAGCACAGGCAGGGGAATACCGCAGTCGTCGGCTACCTCCTTGGCACTCACCGGCCCACCCGTTTCCCTTTGCCGGAAAGCAAAATGCTTCAAAGCGATCAGACTGTAATCGGCTTTTTTGGTGAGTCTTAGCATTTTGAACCACTTTTGGCAGACTGCGCACGCAATCTACGACCAAGGA
>JAVKSW010000164.1:0-6093 GCA_039583505.1 Bryobacteraceae bacterium
TCGCCGGATCTGAAAGTGTTGGTCATGAGCAAGAGCGACGATCCGCGAATGGGCGAGACAACTTACAAGCTAACCGAGATTCAACGTTCCGAGCCGGCCGCCAGTCTGTTCCAGCCACCCGAAGATTACACGGTAAAGGACGCAAAGGATCAGCATGTCTCTCTCTCTCTCCCGAATGTGGTTTACCAGGAAATCAAGAAAGATTAGTACAGCCGCCGCCCGGGCAGAGCCCTGAGCGTTAGCTTAAAGTACTTTCCGAGGACGAGATCTCGATCGGGTGGTGGGGGCAGTCAAAGTTCGGCCACCCAATCGAGAACGCCGCTTGCCAGTCCTTAGCAAGTGCGGATATCGGCGCCGTGAAAAATCGATGGCTCGGCGGATTACGTGGAAAGCTATCGAAACCGGATCCGGTTTGGGCCGACGACTGTCAAGCGTCCGTTCAAGTCCAGCTCGAGAATTCTTTGAAGACGCTCTCGCACAAATGCAACGACAGCGCGACGTCCCAATGTCGGCATCGTGGCCTAACTCGCGCAAGTCCATCACCAATTCAGCCGGCAGGTTCTCGTCGAGCTTAAACTTCACGTCGCCCTAATGGGGACGAGACGTTCTTCATGCGCCAATTCTGTGGCATATGCAAGGGCGGCATTGATGTGATCTGGACGTAAGGAAGGATAACTGGCCAGGATCTCCTCTTTGCTGGCTCCTTCCGCGAGACTGTCGAGGATCACCGTAACAGCAACTCGAGTCCCCGACGCACACATCTCACCGCCGCAGACCTGCGGGTCACTGCTCAGAAGTTCTTGCCAGGCCGGCGCGCGCAGTGGCGTTATTGAGTAATCCGAACGCGATTGCTTCGTGGGCTCTCAGCGTCAATGAACAGCGCCGCCGTGCGTTCTTTCGCGCAGGATCTGTCCGTCTCCGTACCGCGCATTTTGGGGCATAAGAGATGCTATAAGTTACAAACGGAGGCGGAAGCAAATGACACCCTGGGAAATCAAGGCCAAGGAGTTCGCCAACTGCAATTGCTCGTACGGGTGCCCGTGCCAGTTCAACGCTCTACCCACGAAGGGTTTTTGCGAGGCGGCCGTTGCATTCGAGATCGAAGAAGGTCATTATGGCGAGGTAAAGCTCGACGGTCTTCGCATGGGCGGGATCTTTCAGTGGCCGGGCCCGGTACACGAAGGCCGCGGCAAGTGTCAGCCCTTTGTGGACGAGCGCGCGGACGGCAAGCAACGCGACGCGTTGCTCAGAATTATGTCGGGCCATGATACCAAGCCCATGGCGACCGTGTTCGCCGTCTTCTCCTCCACGCTCGAGAAAGTCTATGATCCGATCTTTGCCAACATCGAGTTCGAGGTGGACGTGGAGGGTCGCAGGGGGCGATACACCATTGCGGGTTTAATTGAGAGCGTGGGCGAGCCGATCAAGAGTCCGGTAACTGGGGCTGAGACCAGGGCGCGTATCGATCTGCCGAATGGCTTTGAATACGAGATCGCTGAAATTGGAAGCGGTACGACCAAGACACAGGGCAGCATCCAACTCGACTTGAAGGCGAGCTATGGTCAGTTTGCCCATCTTCACCTCAACAACAACGGCGTGGTGCCGCATCGGGCGGTTTGAGATGCGCGGCGAGGGAACGTCGCTGACCGAGGGTCTGCTACGGCGCGAGCGTTGGATCGTGCTCAGCGGTCTGGCAGTGATCACCGTTCTCTCATGGATCTACATCCTGACTGGTGCCGGCACCGGAATGTCGGTCAAAGCCATGACCATCGCCTCGCTGTTCCCGCATCGCATGATCGGGATGCCCTTACAACACACGGGATGGACCGCGGGATATTGGGTCATCATGCTGCTTATGTGGTGGGTGATGATGATTGCGATGATGACGCCGAGCGCAGCGCCCATGATCCTCCTCTATGCGCGCGCGACCCGTTACGCTCAAAGCAAAGCTCCACGCGGGCGAAGCGTTGTCCCGGCGGCTGCGTTTGCCGGCGGTTATTTGCTGGCGTGGTTGGGCTTCTCGGTATTTGCAACCGCCTCGCAAAGGGGCTCGAAGCAGCGGGCGGTATATCCGCGATGTGGATGGCGTCGACCAGCGCAGGGTTTTCGGCGGCCGTCCTGATCTTCGCCGGAGCGTACCAGGTATCTCCCTGGAAGCATAGGTGTCTAAACCATTGCCGCGCTCCGGCAGCGTTTCTGACACGGCATAGCAGACCCGGCAGACTGGGGGCGCTGCGCATGGGCCTCGAGCATGGGGCCTTTTGCGTGGGCTGCTGTTGGGTGCTGATGGCGCTGCTGTTCGTGGGCGGGATCATGAATGTGCTTTGGATTTCGGTTCTCGCGATTATTGTTCTTTTGGAGAAGCTCACTCCGCGAGGCCCTTGGTTCGCGCGCGTCACCGGTATGGTTCTGATTGCCTGGGGCGCTGCTACGCTGGCGGTCTAACATTCCGAGGACGAGATCTCGATCGGATGGTGCGGGCAGTCAGAGTTTGCCCCCCCAATTAAGGACGCCGCTTGCCAGTCCTTAGCAAGTGCGGATATCGGCGTAATGAAAAACCGATGGCTCGCCGGATTACGTGGAAAGCTATCGAAACCGGATCCGGTTTGGGTCGACGACTGTCAAGCGTCCCGTTCAAGTCCAGCTCGAGAATTCTTTGAAAACGCTCTCGCACAAATGCAAGGACAGCGCGACGTCCGAATGTGTCAGCGCGGAACAAAATTACGCCCGCATGCTCACTGATCGGATAGCGCTGGAGGTTGGCTTATCCCCTTGTCTAACGTGAGCAACACCCGGCCAGCAACGGTTGCAGCTTGCAGGACTGCGGCGTCGGATGCACCACGAAGTTTCTCGTTCATGACGGCATCGGCATCGTGGCCTAACTCGCGCAAGTCCATCACCAATTCAGCCGGCAGGTTCTCGTCGAGCTTAAACTTCACGTCGCCCTAATGGGGACGAGACGTTCTTCATGCGCCAATTCTGTGGCATATGCAAGGGCGGCATTGATGTGATCTGGACGTAAGGAAGGATAACTGGCCAGGATCTCCTCTTTGCTGGCGCCTTCAGCAAGACTGTCGAGGATCACCGTAACAGCAACCCGAGTCCCCGACGCACACATCTCACCGCCGCAGACCTGCGGGTCGCTGCTCAGAAGTTCTTGCCAGGCGGTCATAGACCCAGTTTAAATCGACTTCCAACATCGTCGCGGCGGCTATGTGCGGTTACTCTGTCCTATTTGTGGGCAGGCTCTCGCTCCGCCGGATCACAATGCTGCGATCGATTCCCATGTTGTCGCCAGAGTGCTTGCACGATTTCGCCCGCCGCTACTCGCATCGGAGAGCTGTCATTGGATCGACCCGGAGCGCCCGCCGCGCCGGAATATAGCAAGCGACAAACCCTGCAGACATCAGCAGCAGGGCGCCGCCGCCGAAGGCCAGCGGGTCGGTTGCACACACCCCGTAGAGCAGACTCTCAATCAGGCGCGTCAACACCAATGACGCCGACAGGCCAAGCGCCACGCCAATGATCACGAGAGTCATCCCCTGCCAGGCAATCAGACGGAACACTTGCCCCCGCTGTGCACCGAGTGCCAGCCGTATGCCGATCTCACGTGAACGCCTGCTCACGGTGAAAGAAAGCACACCGTAAAGTCCCACTGCCGCAAGCGTCAGGGCAAGTGCGGCAAAAAGCGCAAGAAGAAACATCTCAAACCGTTCCGGCGCAATGGAGTTGCTGAGGAGCTGATCCATCGTTGCGGCTTGATACACGGGCACCTCCTTATCGAGCGCGGCGATCTGCTCCCGAGCCGCCGAAACTACGCTCGCCGGATCTTGACTTGTGCGCAAGACAAAGTTCATGTACCACGCGCCCCGATAAAGCGTGTACATCTCCGGTTTGCTTTCCGCCGCGAGGCCGAAACTCTTCACGTCCCCAATCACGCCCACGATTTCCCGAGCGTTTGAGCGCTCATCGATGGAGATGAGGTGCTGACCGATGGGATTTGTTCCCGGAAAGAACTTTTTTGCCATGGCCTCGTTGATTATGAGGGTGTTGTTGTTCCGTAAGTCCTCCGCAGAGAATTCGCGCCCGCGCAGCAACGGTATCCCAAGCGTCTGAAAATAGCTTGCACTAATCGCGCGCCCTTCCGCGGCAGGTACATGCGCCCAGTCCGGAGTTGCACGCCCCGCAATTTGGAAACTGCCCCAGTCTGATTCCCCGCTAAACGGGAGCGCCGTGGTTGCTGCTGCAGCTTTAACACCCGGAAGTGACTGAAGTCTTTCGAGCAGTCGATCGAAAAAAGCTGATGTCTGCTCAGCCTTCGGATATGCTGCTCCCGGAAGAGCGATTTTCATGCTAACCAAATGCTCCGTCTCAAATCCTGGCTTGACGCGGTTCATTTGTACGAAGCTCCTGAGCATCAGACCTGCCCCGCACAGCAGCACCAGTGCCAAGGTCACTTCGCAGACGACAAGCACGTTGCGCAGTTGTCGGCCATGTGGATCAATTCCACCGCTGCGTTGGCCGCTACTGAACCCGCTCTGGAAGGCTTGCGGCGAAATTTGCAGTGCGGGAACCAAGCCCACCAGAGTGGTTGTCAGGGCAGCGATTGCCGCCAGGAACGTAAGCACAGGAATGCTTAAGTGAAACGATTCCATCCGGGGCAAGTGGATGGATGTCAGCGAAACAATCAGCGCCAAGCCCCATTTCGCGAGTGCAACGGCGAGAACAACACTGATACACACAATCAGGAAAGTCTCCGTAAGATTTTGAAGCAGCAGGCGCGTCCGCCCAGCGCCGAGAGCGGCGCGAATTGCAAATTCTCTTTCTCGTGCCGAAGCTCGCGCCAGCATCAGATTCACCACGTTGGCGCACGCGATGAGCAGAATGAAGCCGACAGCCCCGAGCAAAACAAATAGGGATGTCCGCACATTACCGGTAATCTCGTCGAGCAGTGGCTGCGCGCGCACCTGCCAGCCTGCATCTGTATTCGGGTAAATCTCTCCAAGATGCTTCTGAATCTTTTCGATTTCCGCCTCTGCTTGCGCTAGGCTCACTCCTAGCCGCAACCGGCCGAGTGCATGAAACGGATGCGAAATCCGGTCGTGCAGCCCAAATTGACCGAGCGTACCTACAGGGATCCATACGCCACACCCTTTGGGGAAATCAAACCCTGCTGGCATTACGCCAACCAGCGTGTAATTTTCTCCATCGAGTCGATATGGCCTGCCGACCGCGTGCCGATCACCGCCAAACGCCCCGTGCCAAACGGCATCGCTGATCAGGAAAACTTTTGCTCCGCCCGGAATCTCGTCGCTCGCAGAAAAACCATGACCTAGCGCCGGTTGAACGCCGAGAATACTGAAAAAGCTATTCGAAACCGTCGAGTATCGAGCGCGCTCAGCCGAAAGCGGCCCGCCCAAGACAATGTCATTCGACGCGCGAATCAGAAAGTAGGCGGCTGTCTCATCGAACGCAGTGGCTCCTTGCTTCCAGGCAAGATAGTCCGGGTAAGGAACGCCCGTGTCATCTACTTTGCCCGGGCTGTATTCCGTCACATCCACCAGCCGGCTTGCATTTCTGAACGGAAGCGGGCGCAGAAGAACCCCGTCGACAACACTGAAAATTGCGGTATTTACGCCTATGCCAAGCGCGAGCGTCAGTACGGCGACGGCGGTGAAGGTGGGAGATTTGCGCAGCATTCGCAGTCCATAGCGGACGTCCTGGAAAAGCGTTTCGAAGAAGGTCACCCCGCGGGCCTCGCGACATTCCTCCTTCACCTGATCGAGGCCGCCGAATTCGAGCCGAGCGCGCCGCTTAGCGTCCTCGTGCGTCAGACCTGACTGAACGTGCTTCTCCACTTGCCCCTCGAAGTGGAATCGTAGCTCCTCGTCGAGTTCCTTTTCGACGACTGTCCGGTGAAACAGTGAGCGCAAACGGAAGAACAAGTCGCTGAGCATAAACGAGCGCCTAAGCCGACCCAAGCACCTGGGCCACGGCGGTCGTCAACTTCTTCCATGCATCTTTTTCCACTTCGAGCTGCTGGCGGCCGCTTCTTGTGAGTTCGTAGTATTTTGCACGTCGGTTGTTCTCCGA
>JAVKSW010000165.1:0-6091 GCA_039583505.1 Bryobacteraceae bacterium
GGTTACTTGTCGCACGATAAATTGGCCGCGCTTCCTCAAACGCTGCTTACAATTACGTTAGCCTCCAACTTTGGGACATTCCTCCTGTACATGCTGAGCTGCGTGATCTGTATGGTGGCGTATCACAAGCATCCGAAGTTCAGCGCGCTGAAGCATTTCTTAATCCCGGTGTTTGGCCTGGGTGCGAATCTCGCCTGCATGGCCTTCTATCTAATCGGCCCGTTCATGGGGTTTGGAACTAAGATGGAACCCTTGCTTGCCTTAGGCATCGCGCTGGTTTGGGCTATCTACGGCGCCATTTATTTCCTACGCGCCAGCAAAATGACCGGCCGATCAACCCTTATCACGAAGCAAATGGGGGTGGCGTAACTCCGCAGTTCTTCATCCGCGTCTTTTTCCTGCCGCCACGGCTCGTCGAAAGGCGGCCGTGCCGCTCTTTGTCATTGTCAAACCGTCATGCTTGACGTGGAGTTTGCGCAACTCTCCGATCCCGGCCTGCTTCGGGACAATAACGAGGACTATCTCGGCTGCGTGCTGCCGAGGTCTCCCGAAGAGGCGCGTACGCATGGCTGGCTTTTCGCGCTGGCTGATGGCGTGGGTGGTCAACAGCGCGGAGAAGTCGCGTCCAATCTCGCAGTTGAGGAACTTCTTGCAGGCTTCCGCAAGGCCATACCCGGTGAGCCGTACACTGGCCTGCTGCCAAGGTTGATTCAAGCGGCCAACGTTCAGGTCTTCGAGACCGGGCTTACCTCCGGCCCGGCGGGTGCTTCGATGGCCACCACGGTCGTCGCGTGCGCGCTTCGTTATGACCGCGCCATCATTTCACACGTCGGCGACTCGCGCTGCTACCTCATTCGCCGGCAGAACGCGATTCCGCTCACGCGCGATCATACGCTTTCCAATGAGCAGCAGCGCCTGGGGCTGCTTACTTCGCGGGAAGCGGCGGCTTCGGAAACCTCGCACGTGCTCAGCAGGGCGCTCGGCAACGAGATGTTCACCAGTGCGGAAACCGCTGAGCACCAAATCTTCCCTGGCGATGTGCTGCTGTTGTGTTCGGACGGGCTTCATCATTCCGTATCGCCGCCCGACATTGTCGACATCGCGGGCAACGGATCCGATCTGGAAAGCGCCGCTCGCAAGCTCGTGACCATTGCTAAAGAACGCGATGGTAGCGATAATATTAGCGTCCAGCTGGTCCGCGTGCGAGAGGTGGAGCGCGTTGGCATGTATCGCGGCAGGCACTACAAGATTCAATGACGCGCGCCTTCTGGGCTGGCGTTTGCTTCCGAAACCGTGCCTTTCATGACTGCGCTTCAACAGGGCGAACAGCTCGACCATTACCGCATTGACGGGCTTGTCGCCCGCAGCGGCATGGCCTCCATCTTTCGCGCCACCGACCTGCGCACGGGCACACAGGTGGCGTTGAAAATTCCGCACCCGGAAGTGGAGAGCGATCCTGTTTTTTTCGATCGCTTCAAACGCGAGCGGGACATCGGTGCCAAACTCGACCATCCCGCTGTGATGAAGGTTTTTGCCGATCCCGATCACTCTCAGGTCTATATGGCGATGGAGTGGGTCGACGGCCGGCTCCTGCGGCAGATCCTGAAGGAACAAGGCAAGCTTCCCCCGGAACGCGCGGTTCGCATTACACTCGGGATCTGCGCAGCGCTCGACTATATCCATTCCCACGGTGTCATTCACCGCGACTTGAAACCGGAAAACATCATGGTCGGCGAAGACGACGAAATCAAGTTGATCGACTTCGGTATTGCGGGGCAGGAAGGCGCGCGCCGGTTGACCTTCGCCAAGCTATCCCAACTCATGGGAACCCCGGACTATATCTCTCCCGAGCAGGTGAAAGGCAAACGCGGTGACGCCCGCAGCGACATCTACGCTTTGGGAGTCATGCTCTATGAAATGTTGACCGGCAAGGTGCCGTTTCAAGGTCCGAATGCGTTCGTCATCATGAACGACCGTCTGCTGAACAACCCTGTTCCACCGCGCGAAATCGACCCGTCCATCTCTCCCCAGTTGCAGGAGATCATCTATCGCGCCCTGGAGCGCGATCCCAAGAACCGCTACGCCAGCGCTCGTGAGTTCTCTTGGGATCTGACGCACCTGGATCAGGTAGGCGTCGCCGACCGAGCGGAGCTACGTGACTGGAAATCCCGGCGTTCGCCCTGGCACCGCAGGATCATGTTCTATATGCTGCTTGCCGCCATCCCGGTGATCGTCTTTGCTCTGCTGCTCTATGTGGCTCACCATGCGTAATGGCGCGCGCCCCACAAAATGAGGCGCGGCTCACCGGCGATTGAAATCTTCTCGATGCGTCACGAACTCCGGATAAGCGCCGGCCCCGAGTTCAAACAGGTCCATACCTTGGCGCTCCCCTTCTAGCGCGACACGCTGAGGCAGCACTCGATTGATTAGCCAATTGAGGGCGTACGTCAACGGCAGCACGAAGCCGATCAGCGTCGCCACGCCGATCAGTTGTGCGACAAACTGGCCTGAATCGCCGTGCGGTGCGATTTGCGAGCTGCTGCCGATACCGCTTGCGAGTGGCTCGACGAATTGCCCGAAGATACCCAGGGCAAGGATGCCCCAAATCCCTGCCACGCCATGCACTGCGATCGCCCCCACCGGGTCATCGACTTTCATTCGTAGTTCGATGATCTCGATCGCGAAGATAACCAGCGCGCCGGACACCAACCCGACAAGCACTGCCTCTGCCGGTTTGACGAATGCGCATATGGCGCTGCTCGCCACTAACCCGCTGACCCAGCCGTTGGCGGTCAGTGAAGCGTCTGGCCTGCCGAATCGGACTCGTGTTGTAATCAGTGCCGCGATCGCGCCGGCGGCGGCGCACAAACTAGTATTCACATTTATTAATACGGATTGCGCTGAATGAATGCCGGCAAATAGAATCGCCCCAGCGGAATTCAGCCCAAAAAAGCCCACCAGCGCCAGCATGCAACCGAATAAAACAATGACTGCGTTGTGACCTGGCATCGCAGAAGGCATGCCGTCGGAGGTGAACTTGCCGCGCCGCGGACCCAGGATCCAGGCCAGCGAAAGTGCCGTAAGCGCGCCCGTCGCATGAATGCAACTCGCCCCCGCCGGATCGATGAAACCATGGCCCAATCCATAGTTCACGCCGAGTTGCGCGAGCCAGCCGCCGCCCCATACCCAATGCGCGAACAGCGGGTAAGTCCACCCCGCGAAAACAGCGGTGGAGGCGCAACTGGCCGCCAGCCGCCATCTCTCAGATGCAGTTGCCGCCGGCACGATCGAAGCCACCGCGACACTGGCCAGTTGCAGCAGTACGACCAATGAACCGCGCCACTTGTCGAAATTCACGCCGCGCAGAAACCACTCTGCCGCGCCCAGCCAATCCCACTTCTGCCCAGCCACGTTGAGCACGTGCGCCTGCTCACCCGCGCCTCCCTCCCACGCGAATCCGCAAACGAAAAAAATCAAGGAGGCCAGTGCCGCAATGCACAAGGACATAAGAATTGCGTGAGCCGCGTTCCGCGAGCGATTCAGTCCGGTATTGACGAGCGAAAGTCCCGCGACTGCGAACGGAACCAGCAAAATGAAGCAGAGGCAGAGGCTCGCGCTTGCATCGGAGAGCACGCCCGGGTTTTTAAGAATCACGTTTCGCACCTTCGCGCTGAAAGGGCAAGTGAGAGCGTGCGGCGAGCACGAATCCTAACAGCTCAACCAACAGACCAGCGCATACGAACGCCGTGCGCGACTCCAATGAGTGAAGAAGCACGACGGACGCGAGCACGAGCAGCCATCCGGCGAGCATAAGGAGAAGACCTGCGGCTTTCACAGCTTGATTTCGTGCAAGGAGAAAGATTGATCAGGAGAGCCCTGTAAGTGATTCAAAGTAGCACAAAACGAGGAATCGAATAGAAAACCGGCCGCTGCCGCCGCCTTCCTCTGGTAATTTGTAGTCGTTGCGCGCTCGCGCTCATCTCTTCTCTCGTATGTCGAATCTCAAAGAAGGCGATCCAGCGCCCAACATTTCGCTCCAAACCGATTCTGGCCAGCACTTTGCGCTCGAATCGCTCAAAGGCAGGAACGTCGTCCTGTATTTCTATCCCAAAGCCGATACCCCCGGCTGTACGAAGGAAGCTTGCGCCTTTCGCGACACCTCCCAGAAGTTCATCAAGGCGAACACCGTGATTGTGGGTGTCTCCCCGGACGCCATAAAAGCTCAGGCCAGGTTTAAGGAAAAGTTCGGCCTCCCGTTCACTCTCCTTGCCGACGTGGATCACAAAGCCGCCGAAGCTTACGGCGTTTGGAAGGAGAAAAGCATGTATGGAAAGAAGTACATGGGCGTCGAGCGCACCACCTTCATCATCGGTCCCGACGCAGCCATCAAGAAAATCTTTCCGAAGGTAAGTGTGGACCGGCACGCTGAAGAAGTTTTGGCCGCCGTGAGCTAAACCTGCATCTAATAGGAAAGTGCCAAATGGAACGAGTGGGCGACAGTATCCGGCTCGCCCGGTGCTCGGCGTGGGTGCGCTGATTCTAGACGGGTCTCGCGTGCTGCTTGTCGAGAGGGGCAAATCTCCGCTGGTCGGCTATTGGTCGTTGCCCGGCGGCGCAGTCGAAACCGGCGAACACTTAGAACAGGCGCTCGTTCGCGAAGTTTTCGAAGAGACCGGCCTCGCTGTGACCGCCGACGAGATCGCCACTGTTTTTGAACGCATCATGCGGGACTCTGGAGGCGCATGCGAGTATCACTACGTCCTGATCGATTTTTATTGCACGATTCGGGGAGGAGACCTCCGGCCGGGCGACGACTCAAAAAGTGTAGATTGGTTTGAAATCGATTCCTTAGGAGCGCTTCCCATCACCGAGGGAACACGCGAACTGATCCAGGCCTGCTGCTCGAGGCGTGCGACTCACCCGTATGTCACGCGTCCGTAGGATTCCATTCCCCTATGTCCTTCAGCAGCACCGGACTTCTCCAGTTCGATGAATTGAAAGAGTTGCTGGCCGCCTATGCCGGCAGCAGCGCCGGACGTGCGCTGGTTCATGCACTCGAGCCTCACAGCGAACGCGTGCTCATCGAAGCCACTCTTGCCGAAGCAGGCGAAGCCATTGAATACATGCGCGAGGTGTCGGGCGCGCAGCAGGCGAGTCGCGGGGCGGCCATTCGCCTTCGCTTCCATCAGCTTCGTGATATCGAGGCCGCCGTGCGCATCCTCCGCGTCGAGGGAGCTTCGCTCTCCGGCAGCGAAATCCTGGATCTCTTTCACACGCTCGCTATCGCCGGCGAGTATCGCATCATTCTACTTTCGGTCTCCGATCGTTATCCGCATCTCGCGCAGCGCGCACACCACTTGGCGGACCTGCGTGATCTCGCTCGCCGCTATCAGCGCGCCTTTTTGCCTGATGGCAGTTTGTCGGATGACGCTAGTGTCGCTCTCCGCCAGATTCGCCGTGATGTCGAGCGCCAGAAGAAAAGTATTCAGGAATCTCTCGACCGCTTTGTGCGCGCCCATCGTACCGACGGCACGCTGCAGGAAGAATTCGTCACTATCCGTGAGGATCGTTACGTCGTGCCTATTGTCGCTGGGCAGAAAGGGCGTGTTGACGGCGTCATCCATGGCTCGAGCGGCACCGGTCGCACGCTTTTCGTCGAGCCGCTTGAAACCATCGCGCTCAACAACCAACTCGTTCGCTTACGTGAAGACGAGTTGCGCGAGATTGAGCGTATCCTCGCTGAGATCACTAACGCTCTGCGCGAGCACTCCGTCGAAATCGCCCATACCGCTGAAGCGCTCCCGGAATTCGATTGCACATTTGCCAAGGCTGGGTTCGCACTGGATTACGACGCGACGATTCCGCGATTCAGCGCCGATACTCGAAAGTTGCTACTCCGCGAAGCCCGTCACCCGTTGCTCGAAAGTGTTCTGCGCCGCCAGCATAAGGCCATCGTCCCCATCTCTTTCGAACTAAATGAGGACCACCGCTGCCTGCTGATCAGCGGTCCGAATACCGGCGGTAAAACTGTCACCATGAAGACCACGGGCCTTCTCGCGCTCATGGCCCACGCGGCCATCCCCGTTCCCTG
>JAVKSW010000166.1:0-6061 GCA_039583505.1 Bryobacteraceae bacterium
GCAGTGACGAGCCTATCTTCGGTGCGACCAGGAGTTCTGCCGGGTTTGCGGTGATCTCGCCCTCTTCGATTAAAAAGCCAAAGAAGCCGCGCAGCGTCGTAACTTGCCGGGCAATCGTGCGGTTGCACAGGTCCGCTGCACGAAGATGATCGAGGTACGAACGAAGGGTATCCAGCGTCACTAGTTTAAGCGGAGTAGTTTTGAGGAATCGGCCAAAGCGCGTGAGATCCCGGCGATAGGATTCCAAACTGTTCACTGCCAAACCTTTTTCGGTTCGGCAGAAATGGAGATAGGATCGCATCCGTTGATCGTAAGGTGCGAACGCGGCCATTCTGCCAATGATACAATATCCCCGAAATTGTTTGAAACAATGGTTAATTCTTCGGGCCTAGAGCACTGGAGACTTGCCGCCGTTGTATCGGCCCCCACCTTTGCCCTCTAGCACTGCCAAACGCGTTGTTCTATACAGGTTCGATCGCCAGCCGACCGAGGGCCTTGTGAATCCAAGCGGGTACCTGCTGGAGGATCATCTTGAGTTACTCACATTGACGGGAGCGGTGCAAACCCCCCGATATACGGAATTTAAAGCGCTGTGTTTTGTGTCCGAAAACGGGCGGCCGGACCTGTTTACAGAGCATGCCTTGTTCGAGCGTCGGCCCAAGGTTCCGGGACTCTGGACTAGATTCACGTTCCGGGATGGCGACCGCCTCGACGGTATTCTGTCGCACAATCTGCTGGAATGGCCCGGAAATGGTTATTTTGTTACTCCGCCGAGGACAGGAGCCACCAGGCAGCGCGTATTTATCCCGCGTGCGGCATTGGCTGGTACTGAGCTGCGGGGCGTGGTCGGAAGATCGGCGATCGCCGTCGTGAAGCGAAAAGGCGGCGAGGCGGAGGAGGACGACGGTCAGCTCAGCATGTTTGAGTTCTGACGGTAGCGGCCGCGGCGCGCGCGCCCGTGGTTTCCTTGGTGCTCAATTTGTGGGACCAAAGCCGATGCCATTCCCCGTGCGGGCTATCGGGACTCACCCAGAGGAACACGATTTCGTCCAGAACGAATCGGCGCGCCGACCGAAAGGAGTTCCAAGCGGTTACGGCGTGCCGCCGGACAGCCGCCAGGTGCGCTGCATCCACGGGTCCTCCTAAAGTCAGATGGGGCCGGAAATCGAATTCTTCGGCGTGGCCGAGGGCGCCGCGATCGAGCGCTGCATGTAGCTTATCGAGAAGGCCCTTGCCCTTACCGATTTCCAGGTAAACCAGATTTGTCTCCGGAAAAGCGCGGACTTTGGACAATTCCACGTCGAAATTCGGAAAGTCGAGCAGAATTTTCAGCGCCATTTGCGAGGCGACCTCCACCGGTAGCTTCAACGGCCGTGGTGGAAGAATTGTTATGTGAGGCTGCGAGTTATCTTCACCGGGCAGAGCCTGCCGAAGCCCGTGAAGAAAGGATCCGAGCGGATCCGGGATATAACTCACCAACGCGCAAGAACCCCATGGGCGCGTTTCTGTGATGTCATTCATCGTGTCGATTGAGCTAAGACCACCTATTCAGGAATGGGAAATTGTTGCTACAGGCGCTTCCGTACTGGACGCGGATTCGGGCTTGGGCTCGGGAACATACCATTTCGCCGGCTCAAAACCGATGTACTTCAGAATTTGCAAGTCCGCTGAAGGGCCGCCGTCGATTGGTTCGAGCAGATCGCCGGGCCGGAGAGCGCGGCCTTCTTGGGCGAGCAGCTTCCAGGCGGCGTAAGGCGTGGCAGCCTGGACGTCTCCGCCGATGTCGTAGTCCTTGGGTTTTACCAGGGCAAGGCCGCCCGTGTGCGCGGCCCAACGGAAGCTTTCGCTCGGCGCATCCTTGATGCGGTGAATGCGGAAGCTGGGCATTAGGATTCAGTCTAGCGCGGAAACAGGAAGAAAAGGAATAAAGACAATAATCGATGGAGAGGTTTGTCACAATGTGGACTGAGTTTCAAGGCACCCCAGAGGAATGCGAAAGTACTGGTTCTTTCTGATCTTGCCGGTGCTGCTGCTGTTGTGGTGGGGGTTGGATCGCCGCGACGCAGCGCCGGAGATCCATTTCGCGAAAGTGGCACGCGCCCGTATCGAGAGCACGGTATCCACCAACGGCAAGGTAGAGCCGGCCGAGTGGGCCGCGGCACGGGCCGAGGCGGCGGGCGTCGTGCGCACCGTTTCGGTTCAGCGGGGGCAAACGGTACGCGCTGGTCAGAGCTTAGTGACACTCGACACCACGGCCGCGCAATCGGACTTGGCGCAAGCGCTGGCCATAGAGCAGGAAGCACAGGCCGAGAACGCCACCCTCGGGCAGGGCGGGAAAGCGGCTACGCTCGCCGACCTGGACGACAAAATCAAAACGGCCCATGCTGCGTTGGAAGTAGCGCAGCGGAGTTATCAATCCCTGGAGCGGCTGGCGGCGAAGCAGGCGGCGACCAAGCTGCAAGTGCAGACCGCGAAAGACACGCTGGAGCAGGCGAGACTGCAGCTTGCAGCCTTGCAGGATCAGCGCAAAACGCTGGTCACGTCGAGCGATAAGGCCGTGGCACAGGCAAAGCTAAGGGATGCAGAAGCGGCCGTTGCACTCGCGCAGCACAAGTTCGGTCTCGGCGACATCAAGGCACCCATTTCCGGTACGGTGTATCAGTTCGATCTGAAAGTAGGCGCGTACATGCAGCCGGGCGGACTGGTGGCGCTGGTCGGCAACCTGAATCAGGTGAAAGTAATTGTATACGTCGATGAACCCGATTTGGGACGAGTTGCGCAGAACGACGCAGTCAGTATCACTTGGGACGCCCGGCCTGGACAGAAGTGGTGGGGACGGGTAGACAAGCTGCCGACCGAAGTGATTTCACTAGATACGCGCACGGTAGGTGAGGTAACTACGATTGTCGACAACCCTAATCACGATCTGCTGCCGGGCGTAACGGTGAACGCCACCATCGTTTCCAAAATCGTGAATGACGCCATCAGTGTTCCCAAGGCGGCCTTGCGAATGCTCCGGGGCAGCAGCGGAGTATACAAGCTAACCGGTAGTTCCATTGTGTGGACGCGCGTGCGACCCGGCATCAGCGACGTCAATAACGTCCAGATCCTTTCCGGTCTCCAGCCGGGCGAACTCGTGGCGGATCGTGTGGTTGAGCCTAGCGATGCCGAGATCCGGAACCGAATGCGCGTGCGGCCGGTCACGGATTGAGTCTGCCGGCCTTGAGCGCTCCTGTTTCGGTGGTAGTGCCGGCCTACAACGAAGAACGCACTCTGGGTCAAGTCCTAGAAAACCTTTTGGCGGTTGCGGCGGTAGGCGAGATCATTGTGGTCGATGACGCATCGAGCGATAGATCTCCTGAAATTGCTGCTCAACTGGCGCGTGAGCATCCTCGCATTCGGGTCCTGAAGCAGCCGAACAATAGAGGCAAAGCGGTGGCACTGAGCGCTGGAATTGCGGCGACCCGCGGAGACATCGTGCTGATCCATGATGCGGACGGGGAATATGACGCCCGGGAGATTCCGGATGTCATTCAGCCCATTCTCGATGGACTGGCGGACTCGGTTTATGGGTCGAGGTTTCTGGTGCGCAAGGCCGCGCGCGTTTTGTACTTCTATCACTATCTGGTCAACAGGGCGTTGACGTTTCTGTCGAACCTGTTGACTAACATCAATCTGTCCGATGTGGAGACCGGATGCAAAGCCTTTCGCGGCGAAATCATCCGAAGTATGATTCTTACCTCAACGGGTTTCGGTTTCGAGCTGGAAGTTACCGCGAAATTAGCCAAGCTTGGCTGCGCGATGTATGAAGTACCGATCAGTTATTATGGCCGAACCTATGAGCAAGGCAAGAAGATCAGAGCGAAAGATGCATTCCAAGCGGTGTGGTTCGTCTTCAAGTACAACTTGTTCTGCAATTTAAAGCGCTCCTACCGTTCGATTCCCGTGCCGCGAACCGTGTCGGCGGCGAAGTGTGATTCTGATTAGGCTAGCGCTACCGCGGTATCGTAAACCAGAACGTGGCGCCCTTTCCTGGTTCCGATTCGATGCCGATGTGTCCGCGGTGCCGCTCGACAATGGCTTGGCAGATGGCGAGACCGATTCCGGTGCCAGGATACTCGCGGTTGTGCAGACGTTTGAATACCCCAAAAATTTGTTCCTGGTACTGAAGTGGAACTCCGATCCCGTTGTCGCGCACACGGAACACCCACTCACCGGCGCCATCCTCACACGACACGTGTATTTCCGGTCGCTCTTCGCAATACTTGATGGCGTTGCCGATGAGGTTTTGAAAAAGCTGCACTACATCCAGCGGAGCGCATCGAATACTCGGCAGCTCGTCCCGCGTGATCACCGCCCGTCTTTGTTGAATCGATACTCGCAGATTATCGCGCGCTTGATCTACCAGCTGGTTTGTTTCCGCTTCTTCGAGCACCGTGTCCCGCTGCATACTGGCGCGCGAATAGGTAAGCAGCCCGTCGATCATTTCCGTCATCCGGGCCGCGCCGGTCGTAATCTCGTCGATGTAGCGCCGCGCATTATCGTCCAGTTCATCGCCATATCGTCGCGCCAGTAACTGCGAAAAAATCGAGAGGTTGCGTAACGGCTCCTTTAAATCGTGCGATGCGACGTACGCGAACCGCTGCAATTCCATGTTCGATCTCGCCAGTTCCCGCGTCTGCTCCCTCTGGGTTTCTTCGGCTCGTCTCTGATCGGTAACATCGCGCAGAAAGGAGATGTGCGCGTTCGGCTGGATCCGCGCCACCGCGCTGAATTCCACCTCCCGAACTTCGCCGTCCGGCCGAAGAAGACGAAACGGGCCGGCTTGCACGCCCACCGTCAGAAAGGTCGCCCAATGCTCCGCGATCGCCTCCCGATACTGCGGTTCCGCGAACTGTTCGATCCGCCGCCCGATCAGATCTTCACGCTGCAGACCGAACAAAACACAAGCCGCGGGATTCGCATGCACGTAATGCCGCTCGTCGTCTGCAATCAGCACCGCGTCGGGCAGGCGCTCGATTGCCGAAGCGAGTTCAATGTTCCCGAGTCCAACCTTGGATTCAAGTTCTCCGACCTGTGGCCCTGCTCGCCCGGGACTTGCCGCCGTGCTCACGACATCTCCTTCCTAGCCCTTGTGCGGATCAGCCGTTCCGTTGACGATTCCTTGCCGCGGGCGAACTGCTCGGCGGCCGCTCGTAGATATGGACGAAACTGGCGCTTCCAGAATTCCAGAAAACCAATCCGAGCCATCTCCTCCAGCGCCTCTCTATAGTGAACCAGCAGAGCATCGCCCAGCATCTCGCCGGTCCGTCTGGCGCCCGTACTCGTTGCCCGCGATAGCCAGACCATGTTCGCAGGTAGCTGTTTCAGCGTTGAAAGCGCCAGCATCGAACACACCGTGAACACCGGCCGCTTCTGCTCGGCTGCCGATTCCACCAGCTCCGTCCACATCCCCTGCAGCTTCGAGATGCTCGGCAGGCTGCTTCGCGGAACTTTCGGGAGTTCTGCTTTGAGTTGTGCCCATTCGCGCCGCAAGCCGGCCATATCCATGGGCGGAACGTTCAACGCATCTGCAAGATGCCCGCTCGTCTTCTCTAGGCCGTCCAGCAACTGATCCACGCTTGCAAATTGCACATCGCTATCCAGCAGCCCTTCCTCCTTCAACGCCTGCGCGATCTGCTGTATCAGTGCGTGTCCCGCACCGCTTGCGTCCGCTAAGGCCGCCAGAATCCAAATGGGCGAGACATGTATCGTCAGCAGCCCAAGCAGCTCGATGCCATGACTCGCGCCCCGTTTCAACAGGAAATCTTCCGCCAACCGTCCTTCCGAAGGATAAATTCCCGGAACTTGCCCCACTTCCTGAATCAGAAAGCGCAACGCAACTTCCACCATGGTGCGGTACAGCGCCGTCCGTCGAATCCTCGCCGGCAGAATCACCGCGCCCATTTCGCGGAGCAATCCGCCCGACAGCGCGCTCAGTGAGCGCACCACCCGCTCGGGAAGCGACAACACAAATCGATAAGGAACACGCGTGCCTGCAGACAATCGCGTCATCGATACC
>JAVKSW010000167.1:0-6050 GCA_039583505.1 Bryobacteraceae bacterium
CCGAAGGGAAGGTCGTAGGTGGCGTATCCGCTCACCACGTGAGACACATCGTAGTAACAGTTGCCGTAATCGGCGTGCGCGTCATAGGTGTTCTGATAATAGAAGTAATCGCCGCCGCTCTGGTCGCCGCTGGCAGCGTTGGCATAGAGTCCGTAGTATCCGAGTGAATCTGTCAGACACTTCGACCAGGTATAGTTGACCTGGAATTCGAGACCGTTGCTGAGCCGTTTCTGCAGAGTGGCTTGCAAGGCGTTATAGCTCTGAATGCCGGTAGAAGCGGTGAGCTTATCCGTGGGCGCTTCTGCCAGAAGAGTCGGATTGCCAGCCAAATAGAGACTGGGCTGAGCCACTCCGGTTTGCGGATTCAAATAACGTTGCGAAGCGTTTACCGGAACCACGAGGTGATCGTTCTTTTGTCCGACGTAGGCAAGCTGCAGAGTGGTTGTGTTCCCGAATTGATGCTGGAGACTGAAGTTCCACTGATTAGAGACGGCGGGACGGAAGTTTGGATCCCAGGTAAAGATGGTCGCGCCGGCGAAGCAGGATGCGGGATAGGAACCAATGGTCTGCGTGGTGCAGGGTGTTCCGCCGGTGCTGAAATTAAACCCATTACTGAGCGTGGTGGGCGGCAACCCGCCGTTCTCCGTGGTGGTGTAGGTGACGGAGTGGCCCAGCTCCCACGGAGGATTGCGGAACAAGCGGAGATTTGTGCCGGTTCCTTCCAGGAAACTTGACAGAGAATACGATCCGCGAATGACCGTGTTGTTCCCGTGGGGCGTCCAGGCGAAGCCGATGCGCGGCTGGAAGTTCTCGATCCCGTTGTACTGGTTGTACAAGGCGTTGTTGTCATTGAACAGGTTGGTCTGACCCGAGAGCAGCACCTGTCCAGTAAATTCCTGAAAATTGGTTTGCCGGTTGTGCACTTCATCCCAAGGCGTGTGGAGCTCCCAGCGCAAACCGAGATTGAGCGTGAGATGGTCATTAACGCGCCAGTCGTCCTGAAAGAAGCCGGCGTAGATGCTGGCACGCTGGCCAACGGTGCCGGCTCCGGCGCCAATGCCGAGATTGAATGGCAATCCAAGCATGAAATCTGCTTCGGGCAGGCCACCGACGGGCGTCCCATTGACTACGTTTTGCGTGTATTGCCCGTTGAAGTTGAAGTCACCGCCCAATCCTTCGTTACCGGAGTAGAAGATATCCAGCCGCTGGCGGAAATATTGAAAGCCGGCGCGCATGGTGTGCGTGCCCTTGCTGATAATCAGCGTGTCTTCGGCCTGAATATTGGTATCGGAGAAGAGCTGCGTCACCGCGGCGGTGCCGAAAGCAGGACCGCTCGCCCCCGCCGAACTGGAACCTGTATTGATGTTGCCGCCGGCGAAAAAGAAGCCGGGCAGAAAGTTAGCATTTGCACCCGCGATGGCCGGGAGTCCTGAGACGTTGCCCTGATTGAAGCCGGTGCTTACGGGATAGTATTGAACACCGCCTCGCATGTCATTCACCATCGATGGGCTAATGGTTCGGGTCCAATCGAGAACGCCGTTGTACAAGGGGAAATTGTTGTAGCCGTTGTACAGAAGCGCTTGAGTGTTGTTGACCGGGTTGACGGTAAGCTGCCTGGTGAATCGGCCGAAAACGTGATCCTTGTCGGTGGGGTTCCAATCGATTTTGACGTCGCCTTGATCGCTATCGGTGGTGTTGCTCTGGGTATTGAGCGCGTTCAGAGTTAAGTTGTTGTTGATCGTTGCCGGAAAAGCGGACGAGCTGACGATCGCAGTGGCGATCGGGCTGAGTAGGTTGGACGGAATCTTGTTGTTCAGAAAAGGTGTGCGATTTGAACCGCTCGTACCGGTGAACGGGTTATAGATCTGCTGGGCGGCATTATTGCAGATGCCGGCGGTGAAACCGGCGGTGCAGTTCGCCGAGAAATCACCGGTGCGCTCGGCATTCGTCAGGGTGCTGATGGGAGTGGCGGTGGCCGGCTGGTCGAAGCGGGAGCCCTGATAGTCGGCGAAGAAGAAGAGCTTGTCGTGAATGATGGGACCGCCGACGGTTCCGCCAAACTCATTCCAACGTAGTAATGGGCGCGGCTGGTCGTTCCAGTTGTTGGACCAGGTGTTCGCGTTCAGCTTGTCGTTGCGGATGAATTCGAAGACGTCGCCGTGAAACTGATTCGTTCCCGATTTCATGCTGACGCTGATGATGCCGCCCATGAAATTTCCGAATTCAGCCGAGGCGTTGTTCGTGATGAGGTTGAATTCCTGGATGGCGTCGACGTTCGGGGCATAGCCGACATCGTTTTCCGAGACCTGATTGTTATCGATTCCATCGAGGAGATAGAAATTCGCCTGCTCGCGGTTACCGTTCACCTCCGGGCGACCGCTGCCGAACGTGCTCTGCGCGCCCTGGAAAGAGGCGGGATTCGTGGTGACCGAACCAGGTGCTAATAGCGTGAGCTGGTTGTAATTGCGCGTGGCAAGCGGCAATTGCGCATTGGTTCGCGCATCGATGACGGTCCCGAGCTGCGTCGATTGTGTCTGGAGGATAGGCGCCGCGGAGGTGACCTCCACGGTCTGATTGACGTTGCCTACCTGCAACTGGAAATCGACTTTGGCGACTTGATTGAGCACCAGCACGATGTTCGACTCGCGAGCCGATTGAAAGCCGGAGCTTTCGACACGAACGTCGTAGCGGCCGACGGGCAGGCGCGGCAGGCTATAGGCGCCGTCCCCATTCGTGGAAGTGGGAAACTCGGTGCCACGGTCCAGATCTTTGGCGACGACGCGGGCGCCGCTCACCGCCGCGCCAGAGGGATCAGTTACGGTACCGTTGATGGCCGCCGTTACCTCCTGGCTCCAGGCGGGGACTGTGAACAGGAGGACTAGCGCCCACGTGCAGAGCAAGGGGAGCCAAAATGGGCGAGCGGAAATGTCACGAGGTTCTTTCATACGGCTGGGTACTCCTTTTCGATAACGCGAGACTCAGACAACTAGACCGGAAAACACAAACGTTGAAAAGAATTGTAAGGGAAATAAGAAACCCAGTCAAGAGAGAAAGAAACCAAAAGAAAGCAAAACATAGGCGGGGGTGGTGTGTGTGGAAAGCTACATGTGCATTTACCTGGACCGGTAATCGCATCGGTGTAGTTGCGTTCACTATGATGGAGACTGCTGTTCATAAGCGTGCCCGGGTGGCGAAACTGGCAGACGCAAAGGACTTAAAATCCTTTTCGCCGCAAGGCGAGTGCGGGTTCAAGTCCCGCCCCGGGCACCAGTGAATCGGCAGTCCCTGCCATGACCGACGCGCCGTTTTCCACATACGACGAGATCGCGGGTTTGTATCACGCGCAGTGGGCGGACTGGTATTTGCCTGCAGCCCTGCCGGCGCTAGAGAGGCTGTTTTTCGCCCGTGTGTCCCGAGGTGCACGGGTTTTGGATGTGTGCTGCGGGTCGGGCCACGTGACCCAGGAACTGGTTCGGCGCGGGTATGCGGTGACGGGGATCGATGCCTCGGCGGAGCTGATAGCGCTGGCGCGAGGCGATTTGCCCGGTGTCGATCTGCGGGTGCAAGATGCGCGGGCCCCGCGGCTCGAGAGCCGCTATGACGCGGCGATCTCTACTTTCGACTCACTGAACCACATGCTGACGCTCGAAGACCTTCGGGAAGTTTTTGTGGGAGTTCATGGCGCGCTCGCACGCGGTGGACTGTTTGTCTTCGACATGAATCTGGAGATCGCGTACTCGGCAGATCTTCGACAGTGGACGGTTCACATCAGCGACGACGAAGTAGGGCTGGCACGCGGACTCTATGATTACGCAACCAAGAAGGCAACGACGGAGCTGATCTGGTTCGTTCGAAGCGATCATGCCAAGTGCTGGGAGCAGCATCGGAGCGTGGTTGAGCAACGCTGCTATGAAGAGACGGCGATCGTGGGTGAGCTCCAACAGACGGGATTTCATACTATCGAAGCAATCGGTGCCAGAGATGCAGGCGTGACCTCAGAGCTAGGATTCGGGCGGATCTTCGTGGTCGCGCGGGCTTGAGGCGATTAGGAATGCGGGAAGACGCGAACGTCTATGCCCTCGGCGGCGCGGATCAGACGATCCATATCGTTGCCAAAGGCGCGCTCCCACCAGCTTTCGCGCCCTTTGTGATCGAGGTAGATCTGCGTGATGCCACGCTGGCGCGCGAAGCGTAGGATGGTGTCGACCGGATCCTCACCATCAAGCTCGGCGATCTCCGCGCCTTTCTGTCGGGCGAGCTCGACTGCGCCGTCGACACGCTTGCGCTGCTCCGGCGACCAATCCGGCCGGTTCAAATGAGCGACAATCAGCTCGCCGTGAAAACGATCACGATTGCGCACTCCGCTTTCAAGCATACGGGCGGCGTCGGCGCGCGGCGAAATGCAAACTAGAATCCGCTCCTGCGTGCCCCAAGTCTGCTCAATGCCGTGGCGAGTGAGATAGCGTTCGAGCTGCTTATCCACCACGTCGGCGGCCAGCAGGAGAGCGATTTCGCGCAATCCCGAGAGCTGTGTCTGCGAGAGTCGATGCGGGGTGTCCGGACAGCCTTCTTCAAATACAGTCATGCGTGTTTCGGGCGGCACGTCAACCACTACGATCTCGTCCGCGGTCTGGATGAAATGGAAGGGCACGGTTTGCGTGACGTGTTTCCCTGTGATGGCTTCCACCTGAGAACGTTTTTCTTCGATGTGCTGGATGTTGACAGAGGTGATGACCGAGATGCCGGCCTCGAGCAGTTGAGCGACATCCTGCCAGCGCTTCTCGTGGAGCGAACCGGGAGGATTGTCGTACGCGAGACCATCGACGAGACAGACTTTCGGCATGCGGCGGAGAATGGCCGGCATGTCCATGACCGCAGTGCCATTCACTTCTTTTAGAGGAATCACCTCCAGCCTCGACATCGTCTGCGCCACGTCGCGAGCAAGTTTGGGCTGAATGGCCACGACGACGACATCCTGACCACGCTCAAAGCGCCGGCGGCCTTCGTCCAACATGCGAAAGCTTTTGCCCACGCCCGCCGCATAGCCCAAGAACACTTTCAGACGACCGCCGGTCTGATGTTCATCTTCGGCCTCGAGCTGCTGAAGGAGCTGCTCCGGAGTTGGCTTCACGTTCGGCATTTGCTACCACTTTCTATTGTGAGTCGTTGAAACTGTTACGGTGGGAAATTATCGCTTCCGAAAGCGACGATCAAGCTCGAGATTGAGCATCAGAACATTTACACGGGGCTCACCCAAGAAGCCGAGATCGCGATGTTCGGTGGCGGATGCAATGAGATTTTTCAGAGTGGACGTGCTGGCGCCGCGGGCGTTAGCGATGCGAGTGGCTTGCGCCATCGCGTTGGCGACGCTGATGTGCGGATCGAGGCCGCTTCCCGAGGCAGTGATCGCATCGGCGGGAATGGGTCCGGTGTAATCGGGATTTTCTTTGCGAAACTGCGCGGCCGAGGCTCTCATGCGGTCGAACAGCTTCTGACTGGTGGGGCCCAGGTTGGACCCGCCCGATGCAGTCGCGTCGTAACCGTCGGTCCCAGCGGCAGACGGACGTGGGTGAAAATATTCCGGGCGAGCGAAGTTCTGGCCTAATAGTTCGGAACCGATCACACGCTCGTTTCGAACGAGCAAGCTGCCGTCCGCCTGACTTCTAAAAAGCAACTGGCAAATGCCGGTCACCACGCCTGGGTAGACCAGACCTGTAAGAACGGTCAGAAGGACGGTCATTCGAAGCGCGGGAGCAAGTTGTTGTAGCATTCTGTCCTTTCGTGTGTCGCTTAGGCGAGATGCAGCATAACGAGGAGCTGGTCAATGATCCAGATACCCGGGAACGGAACGACGATGCCGCCGAGGCCGTAGATAAGGACGTTGCGGCGTAAGAGTGAAACTGCGCCCTTGGGCCGATACTTCACGCCGCGCAAGGCTAGCGGGACCAGGGCGATGATGATCAGGGCGTTGAAGATGACGGCGGCCAGCACTGCGCTTTGCGGTGTATGCAGGCGCATGATGTTGAAGCGCGCCAAGGCAGGATAGGTGG
>JAVKSW010000168.1:0-6042 GCA_039583505.1 Bryobacteraceae bacterium
CCGTGCAGTGAGGGTTTGAAAAAACTCGTTCCCGGAATCGCCGTAATCCCTGCATCCGTGGTGCTGATGCCCGACCCCTGCGCGGTTGAAACAGGGTTCGCCCCCGGGGTAAGAATCATGAGCTGCGTAAAATTCCGTCCGTTTAGCGGAAGCTCTTTCACCGCCTGCTCGGAGATTACAGTTCCGAGATTGCTCGATGACGCCTGCAGCAGCGGCGCCTCTGCGGTCACCTCCACGGTCTGGTTCACCGCCCCGACATCCAGGGTCATGTTCTGCGTCATGGTCTGGTTTACGGCGATTTCAAACGTCGGAACCTGTGCCGTCTTGAACCCGGCCGCCGCGACGCTCAGGGTATATTGGCCGGGCTGGACGTTGATGAACACGAAATAGCCGCTGGAGTTTGTCTGTGCCCGGTCGGCGATCTTGGTTTCCTGGTTGGTCAGCTCCACCGTGGCGCCCGCTACGGCGCCGCCCGTCCGGTCGATGACCGTTCCGTTTATTTCGCCGGTGGGAGTTTGGGCCCGTAGCGCCGAGGCGCCGAAGAAAACAGCCAAGATAAACAAAAATCGAGAAGCCGTTAGGCAGCGCAGAAGATTCACGTGTCACTCCGCTTGGCTCCGGTAACGCGCGGTCCTTCCGGTGCGCGAGGCTAACTCTAACCCACTACCGAAGTGAGTCCAATTGTACACCTTTGGAGAATCGTGTCAAGAGAAAACTTCCCACCTTTATCGCTAAATGTAGCGATAAAGTCAAAACTGCTTGCTAGCCGGATCTATACTGGGTACTTTCTCTAGAGGAGCCTAATTTGCCTGTCCGGATGAAGGACATCGCGGAAGATCTTGGCGTTTCGCTGATGACGGTCTCGAAAGCTCTTCGCGGCCACATCGATATCAGCGAGGAGACCCGCAATCGCGTTTTGCAGCGCGTCCGCGAGCTAAGATATCAGCCGAACTGGGCCGCGCGCAGTTTGGCCACGCGCCGTACATACATCGTCGGGCTCGTTATTCCGGACCTGATGCATTCCTTCTTTGCTGAGGTGGCAAATGGCTTGGCAAAGAGTTTGGGGCCGTTTGGTTACCAGATCGTCATTGCGAATTCGAACGAATGCGCGAGCACGGAGCGCAGTGAAATTGAGGCTTTGCTGGCCAGAGGTGTGGACGGCTTGGTTGTGGCTTCCGCTCTTCGGGACTGGAAACGCGGCATGCCCGCCGCCCTGAAAACCAGTCTGGCGCCTTACGTCCTGATCGATCGTATGCCGCCGCGCATGACGGTAAATTACGTCGGCACTCGCGACGAGGAAGTGGGCGCACTTGCAACGGGTCATTTGCTGGAACAGCACTGCACTCGATTGGCCCATATCCGCGGCCCCGAGACACCCAACAGCCTTCGGCGCTTCCATGGATTCCGGCAGACCCTCGAAAACCGCGGCCGGAAACTCGCCCCTGAGTACGTCGCCGTCGGCGGTCGCGACGACGAGGGCGGCTATCGTGCCATGAAAGAACTGGTCAGCCTCAGGCGGCCGCCCGATGGCGTATTCTGCTACAACGATCCGGTTGCCGCCGGTGCAATCAAAGCGGCGCTCGAGCACGGCTTGCGAATACCACAGGACGTGGCCATCATTGGAGCCGGCAACGTTCACTATTCGGATCTGCTTCGAATCCCGCTATCCACCATCGACCAGGGCAGCTCGACCATTGGCGAAACGGCAGCGAAGATTTTGCTGCACTGCATCGGCAAGAAGACACCGCCCCCTCCGCAATGCGTGTTGATCCCGCCGCGGTTGATCGTTCGCGAATCGAGCTGCCGCAACGGCGGATAGATAGTTCCGATTCGAAAAACGTTTGGCTCAGAGGCGCAGGTTCACCGCCGTCTCAGCCGCCCCGTTCTTGAACGCGAGAGGCGAAGCCGCCTTCGATAGATCCCCGCCATCGATCTCGATGCCCGCATTGCCGGCGCCGTCGAGCTGGAGAAATACCGCGGCGGGCGTCAGAACCCGCCCCGCGGTCAACAAAGCTTGTTTGCAATCGATGAAGCGCAGCGTCGACTCCGCCTCGCGATTTCCTTGGACGCTAAAGCTGTTTAGCGCGGCGTCTTCAACGTGATCGAAGATCACGGCCGGACGCAAATCCGGCTGGCTGACCTGGAAACGCACGTCTTGCAATGTGAGGCCTCGGGCGTTGCGGGCGTATAAACCGTAGGCAGGCATGGGCCCGAGCATAAAATATTCACCCGCGATTAATGGCAGATCGCGCCGCGCGGCCTCTTCGCTTGTGCCGCCGCCTCCAAAGGTGAGGTGAATGTTATCGAAGGAGACGTTTTCGATGATTGATTCGCCGGCGCAGTTCACGGTAATGCACGAGTGGCCTTAACCGGATCGATAGCTGCTCGCGAAGGGGAAATCGGGAAGCGGAGACGGCGTCGTCGTAACGGTGCCATGAATGTTGCTGAAGGAGATATTTCGTGCAGCAGCCGGACCACTTCCCCGTCCGGGGTTCTGATTTCCAGGCCCCACGCTGATATTGATCGGGCCAGTCACGTCCTGCAGCACCAGATTCGCGAACGATATGTTCTCAAACCGCGATCCGGGACCGCCGTGGAATTTTATCGGGCATCCGTATACCTGGTGCAGCACGCAATTGGAGATCGCGATGTTCTCCGCAACGCCGCCGCCGAAGCGGAAAACCGACCATCGCGTGCTGAAGGTGCAGTTGGTGATGGTTACAAACCGGCAACTGCCGAACAACGCGCAAGCGTCATCCTGCGACTGCACATTGCAATCGACAATGCCAACGTATTCGCAGCTTATGAAATGGAATCCGTCGTTGTTGCCATTGACGCGGTTGTGGATATGGAGGCTATCCATCCGGACGTAGGCGGACTGGATGACGCGTACACAGTGGTAAGCGCTCCGCACCAACTCGATATTGCGAACTGTAAGGTTTTCGCAGCGGTAGAAAAGGAGTGTGTACGGCCTACGGTTGCCGCCAAGCCCGCTGGGCGGCGCGACGCCGTGGCTGGGCGAGTGAAATTGCAGCCCTTGGCCGTCGATCGTGCCCGGGCCTTCCAGGCTTATGTTTTTCGCGTTGACTGCGAAGATCAGTGCCCAGTTGCATCCTCGAGTGTCGAATCGCCGTGCAGCGGGATGGCACTGACGGAATGGTATTGCTTTCCGTCCGTGCTCCCGAGCAATTTCCCCGCCGCAGTCACGTGCAGTGTCACGTTGCTTTTGAGTTCGACCGTCCCGATTTGAAAGTCGCCGGCCGGGACCAGTACCGTGCCGCCACCATCCCGATTACAGGCATCAATAGCGGACTGAACCGCCGCCGTGTCGACGGTGATGCCATCGCCCTTGGCGCCGTGGTCGCGAATGTTGTAACTGCGAGCGCCTGCATCGCTTCGAACCGGGGCGCCATCGCCCGGCTCGGCCGGTCTCTGTTCGCCCAACAACCCTGTGCCGAGCGACGCGAGTATCGGCCCCGGTAACCGCCCCAACCATCTGCGTCGAACTAATCGCTCCATGTCAAAACAGAAACTTCAACCGCAGTTGAATCTCTCTCGCTCAGTGTAGCGTCGCGGGTGCAAGATAATCAAAGTCCCCACCCCATTTAGAAGCTACAGCGCGGGCTCGCTTCACAGACGACGAGATGAACGAAATGAAGCTTTGTGACTGCCGCACCTGGCAACGCAAACGGATAAAAGTCAGGCTGTCCCATGCTTCGGCAGAGTTCGTTCATAACTGCGGTCAGCTTTAGCCATGAGTTGAGAAATGAGAGAAAGCGCTCCGAGTCGGCCCGCTCAGTATCACAGAGCGCCTGCGGCCCGAAACAGTCGAACGGCATTGCAATGCTGTCCGGTTTGATGCCGAAACTCAGCGCCGTCCCGAGCGTATCCCCCATGTGCATGTAATGTGCCCAGGTCTCCGCCCAGTCTTCCCAGGGGTGGATGCTTGCATAGGAGCTGATATATCGGCTTGCCCAGCCCGGTTCAGGTCCTTGGCGGTAATTCTTCTGCAGAGCTGCGTTGTAGTCAACCCGTTCATCTCCGAACAGCTTCCGGAAGCGATCGAGCCAACTCGTCTTCGCGACCAGGCGATCCCAGTAATAATGCCCTACTTCATGCCTGATGTGCCCGACGAGCGTGCGGTAAGGCTCGTGCATAGACGTTCGTATCTGCTCACGTTTCACGTCGTCAGCTTCTTCGATGTTCAACGTGATCAGCCCCTTCTCATGGCCCGTCAGCACACGAGGAGCGTTGACCGGCGATTGCAGGAAATTGAACGCAAGACCCCGTTCGGGATCTTCAATGCGGGAGGCGACCGGCAAACCGAGTGCGGCGAGCGCGGACACCACACGCCGCTTAGCATCTTCGATGCGTCGCCACAGTAGAGCGTTCTCCGGGACGGACATATCGGGAATCGTGCAGTTGAGCCGACATGACAGACAGTACTCCTGCCGGTTCCGCTCCTCCTGAAAATCCACTCTTACCAGCCAATTACAAGCGGCAGCAGTGGTCACGTTCGCGCAGCGCCGGTAAACTGCGCGATGGTTCTCCGGCACATGAGAACCAGTTAGCTGCCAGGTTCCCGCGTAGGGACCAGGGGCGAGCGAAAACAACTTACCAAGGTGCGGCTCATACCCCAGCGGCGTATCACAATTCAAGCAATGACTGTTGCCAAAGAAAATGGCACGGCTGCACTGGCAATCGTACGAACGCTGCAACGAAGACAAACTGTGCATAGAGTCGCTATCAGCTTACGAATGGATTGCCAGATGCCGAATAGTGGTCATGTGTTTACGGGTTCAACATCCACAGCCACTTTGAGGGTGTGATCCCGGCCTCCCAGAATGAGTCCGCGGAGGGGGCTCACGTCGCCGTAGTCGCGGCCCCACGCCAGCATGACGTGATTGTAATGAGGCACGACGTTGTTCGTGGGATCGACGTCCATCCATCCAATTCCGGGACAATACGCCGATATCCAGGCGTGGGAAACATCGGCACCCACCAACCTCGGGCGCCCCGGTGGCGGATATGTTCGCAGGTATCCACTCACATAACGCGCCGGCAGACGCAGCGAGCGGAGGCAGGCAATCTGCAGATGCGCAAAGTCCTGGCACACGCCCCGCCGCTTGCGGAGGACCTCTTCGGCAGGCGTCCGCACGGAGGTCGCTTTGGCGTCGAATCTGAAGTCCTTGTGAATGCGCGCGGTGAGGTCGAGGAGCGCTTCTCGAAAGGGCCGTCCCGGTGTGAACGACTGAGCGGCATACGAGGCAAACTCGGCATTCGGCCGAATGCGCGCCGATTCGAAAACGAACTGATACGCTTCAAGCGACGCCGGGCTCCGGTCCTGCGGCAAAAATGTCGCGACTTCTTCCCACGCGGGCGACTGCTCAGGTCGCGGCCATTCGTGTTCGTCTATGGCCACTTCACTTCGTGCTTCTACGACGAGCCGAGTGTGTGGTTCCTGAACTGTGAAAAAGCTGAGCTGGTTTCCGAAATAATCCGTCCGCTGATTACAGGCGGCGTGAGGCGTGATGTGGAGTTCGCTTTGAATGCACCGATGATGCGGGAGATTTCGAGGCGTAAGGCACGCCACATGATCTCCTAACGACACAAGAGACTTGTATTTGTACGTAGTCTTGTGGCTTATGCGGTAAATCATTCGCCTATGGTGACCGGCAAAGTGCGGGCGTGGCTGAAGTAAGTATTCGACAGATTGTTCGACCATTGCGGCAGGAACCGCTGTAACACCCTCAGCACGTGCTTTAGCCGAAACGGCGCGTTCTCGTGCGGTGTGTCTGGCGCGCCCGGCACGCGGTAATCTAATGCTTCGAGATCGAAGCTTCGCAGCAACGTCACTGCGTTTTGCACGCTGCGCAGATCGCCGGGAATATGGCGTGGAAGCTTCGAATACAAGTCTGCCAGATGAGTTAGTTGAAAATATAAAGACCGGGGGTTCGTCTCGTCGGTCATCAACACATCCAGCACCGCGACCGGTTGCAGGGTCGTGTAATAGCGGGACCGGTATGTCATGGAACTGTCGGC
>JAVKSW010000169.1:0-6032 GCA_039583505.1 Bryobacteraceae bacterium
GCGCGGGAGCAAAGCGGCGGCTGACGTGGCTGCACATCGTCGGCGTCGGGCTGATTGTCGCAGCGTTGTTTCCCTACATCTCCGCGACTGACGACATTGTGCGCATTGAGCATTTCAATGCGGAGCACGGTCACCACCATACCGGGAAGCAAAGCCGCACAGACGATTTGATGCGGCTGTACGAGACGATGGACAGTCCATTAGTCTCGCGCGTGTGTGAAGTAGCGTTCACGCTCTTCTTCATCTCGCTGGTATTCACTTCTGTCTTACGCGTGATGGACAGAATCGCCCCGTTCCGAGCGGGCCGTTCACCACCGGCAACAGCAGCAGCTTAAGGCAAACCAAACCAAAATTTTGAGGAGGGCAGATGCAGCGCCACAACCGGCGTCTGTGCATCGGTCTCCTGTTTGCAGCCGGATGTTGGTGCCAGACCGCCACGCCTCCGCAAGCACTCACATGGCAGGAGACCGAGGACAGATTCAAAGCGAATAATCCCACGTTACTGGCAGGCAAGGTAACGGTCGATGAGGCCCGCGCGGACGAAATCACGGCGTATCTTCGCCCTAATCCGGATTTCGCTCTGACGACGGATGGAACTCAAATCGCTCCCTCGCAAGGAGTGTGGCGGCCGTTCGCCGGCACGCTGCTTTCCCCCAGCTTCAGCTATCTGCACGAACGCGATCACAAGCGCGAGCTCCGCCTCGCCAGTGCGCAAAGAGCAACCGCGATCGCCATTTCCACGCAGACGGATCTGGAACGAAATTTGATTTTCAATTTGCGGGATTCCTTCGTGCGGGTTCTGTCGGCGAAAGCGGTCCTCGGAGTCGCGAGAGAGAACCTGGCGTACTACGACAAAGAGATCGCGATCAATCGGGAACGGCTCAATGTCGGCTCAATCGCGAAGGTCGATTTTCAGCGGGTCGAGATGCAGCGGATTCAATTCGAGTCGGATCTGCAGACCGCGCTGGTAGACCTGCGGACAGCAAAGATCGATCTACAGGCGCTGTTGCGAGACAGGACGCCGGTTGAGGAATTCGATGTCGCGGAAGAATTCGATTTCCGCGAGCCGGTGGTCACACTGGAAGCGCTGCGGAAGCTGGCGCTGGAGGCGCGTCCCGATTTAAAAGAGGCGGAGCAGGCGCTGGAGAAGGCTAGAACGGATCATCAGTTGGCGATCGCCAACGGCTCGACGGATCCCACGTTTACCGCGTGGTGGACGCACAACGGTTCGTTCAATAACCCCGGTGCCTACAACGCGCTCGGGGGCAGCGTCAGCATTCCCCTTCGCATTTTTGACCGGAACCAGGGGGACAAACTGCACACGCTGCTCGATATCGGGCGAACCGAGAAATTACGGGACGCGTCGGAAATTACTGCCCTTCACGATGTGGACTCGGCCTACGCGACCCTCGAGAGCACGCTGGGGCTGCTGCGGCCGTACAAGTCGAAGTACTTGAAAGAGGCGGAAGAGATACGGTCGACGGTTTCGTTTGCTTATGAGCACGGAGCGGCATCGCTGCTGGATTTCCTGGACGCGCAGAAGGGATACCGCGATACGGAGCTCAATTATCTGAACCTGGTGGGCGCGTATTTTTCGGCGGCGAATCAAGTGAATTTTGCAGTAGGACGTGAGGTAATTCGATGACACGGACGAGTCTGCTGATGAGCGTGGCTGTGGCAACCATGCTGCTAACCGGCTGCGGCTCGAATCAAAAAGTGAATGCAGAGGCGGCAGCTCCTCCGCCGGCGAGAGTGGTGGAAGAACCCGATCTGAACGTCGTGAAGGTAGATCGGCCGGAGCGGTTCGCGCTGGTGACTGCGGAAAGCCACCAGGAGTTACCGCAGTTGCATGCAACCGGTACGATCACCGCCGACGTTGAGAAGTCGATTCCGGTAGTCTCGCTCGCATCGGGGCGGGTGATTGCGATTTACGCGAAGCTCGGCGACGACGTAAGCAAGGGACAGTTATTGCTAAAGGTGCTGAGCAACGACGTCTCCAACGCCTTTCAAACTTACGAGCAAGCCAAGGCGGACGAAGCTCTGACCCTGAAGCAATTGCAGCGGGCCAAGATTCTGTACGATCGCGGAGCAATTTCGCTGAACGATTTACAAGTGGCCGAGGACACGGAGGAGAAGGCGAGAGTCAGCATGAGCGCGGCGGCACAGCAGATTCGGACACTTGGGGGCGACCCCGATCGCGAAGATGCCGTAGTAAATGTCTATGCACCGGCTTCGGGCACCGTCGTAGAGCAGAATGTCGTGCAATCCTCGAGCGTACACACGCCGGACAACCAGCCCAATCTGTTTACGATTGCCGATCTTTCGACGGTTTGGGTGCTCTGCGACGTGTACGAGAACGACCTGCCCATGGTGAGGCTGGGCGACACGGTGGACGTTCAGTTAAATGCGTATCCCGATCGCACGTTTCACGGCCGCATCAGCAATATAGGAAAGATTCTCGATCCGAATATGCGAACGGTCAAAGTGCGCATACAACTCGCAAACCCCGGGATCATGCGCTCGGGGATGTTCGTGACGGCGACGTTTTACGGCCTGCACGGCACGAGCTACGCCAGTGTTCCGAGCGGCGCCATTTTACATTTGCACGACCGCGACTGGGTATTCGTGCCAATCGCGACGGGTGAGTTTCGCCGGCGAGAGGTCACGGCCGGCAGGATCGCGGACGGCAGGCAAGACATACTGTCGGGCATTTCCCCGGGACAGCAAGTGGTAAGCGACGCTCTCGCCTTGAATGCCGAAAACGAGCAATAGCGGTAACGAAGTGGAAGAACGCACATGATTCGCGCATTTGTCGATTACTCGCTGCGCAACAGGCTGCTGGTTCTGGCAGTCGGGATTCTGTTGCTTGCGTGGGGAGCTATTTCCTTCAAGAACCTGCCGGTCGAAGCGTACCCGGACGTCGCCAACAATTACGTTCAGGTAATCACGCAATGGCCGGGACGCGCCGGAGAGGAAGTGGAGCAGCAGGTGACGATTCCCATCGAAGTGCAGATGGCCGGCATTCCTCGCCTGGCGAACATACGATCGATTTCCGAGTTCGGACTTTCCGTCGTGACGATGAATTTCGACGATAGCTCCGATAACGACTGGAACCGGCAGAAGGTTCTGGAACGATTGTCGATGGTCAGCCTGCCAAACAACCTGCAGCCTACGATTGGCCCGGACTATAGTCCGGTCGGTCAACTCTATTGGTACACGCTGACAAGCACGAATCTGCAATACGATCTGATGGAGCTGAAGTCGCTGGAGGATTGGACCATCGAGAAGCAGTTAAAGTCCGTTCCCGACGTGATCGATGTGTCCAGCTTTGGCGGAACGACACGCGAATATCAAGTGCAGGTTTCCCCGGACAAGCTGGTGGCTTACGGACTGGGGATCGGGCAAGTGGAGCAGGCGCTTGGCAGTAACAACGTAAACGCCGGCGGAAGCTTCATCCAAACAGGCGAGCAACAAGTAAACGTTCGCGAAGTGGGCCTTTATCGCGACGTCAGGGACATCGGCCAGACGGTTCTGAAAGCACAGAGCGGGACACCCATCCTGGTTCGAGATCTAGCGTTTGTAACACAAGGACCGAAAATTCGCTTGGGGCAGATTGGAAAAGCGATTCATCGGAAAGATGGAACGATCTTCGATACGGGCGACACAATTGAAGGCATCGTTTTGTTACGTAAGGGTGCAAATGGAGACGCCATGCTGCAGGCGTTGCATGAAAAAGTGGATGACCTGAACAATCACTTCCTCCCGCCCGGAGTCAAGATTGTTCCATTCCTGGACCGCAGCGATCTGGTTCACCTTACAACGCATACGGTGCTGCACAACCTCACGGAAGGCATGCTGCTCGTTTCCATCATTCTGTTTCTGTTCCTGGGCAATATACGCTCGGCGATCATTGTGGTCCTGACAATTCCATTCGCGCTCCTTTTCGCATCCATTTGTCTCGATCTGAGTCAGGTGCCTGCAAACCTGCTGTCGTTGGGCGCGCTGGACTTCGGAATGGTGGTGGATGGGTCAGTAGTTGTAGTCGAAAATGTGCTTCGCCACATCGGCAGGCACGATCAGGAACGAACGGTCATGGACATGATCCGCGAGGCGGTACATGAAGTGCAGCGCCCGGTGTTTTTTGCGCGCGCAATTATCATCACCGCTTACCTGCCGATTTTCACGCTGCAACACGTGGAAGGACGGTTGTTCCGCCCAATGGCCCTGACGGTCGCGTTTGCGCTGGTGGGGGCGCTGCTGTTTTCGCTATCTATCTTGCCGGTCTTAGCACTGCTTTTGTTTGGCAGTAGCACCAAAGAGTGGCGGAATCCTATTTTGATCGCGATTACGAAAGCTTATCGGAGCTCGCTCGAGTGGTCGATGAGCTCGCTGCCACGGCGGCTCACTGTTTTGGGAATAGCGGGCGGACTCCTGGCGGTTGCGATTTCGCTTATGGTCAGCGGTGCGATCGGCTCGGAGTTCCTGCCGCACCTGGATGAAGGTGCGATCTGGGCGCGCGGCACGTTGGCTCCGAGCACCGGTCCCGCCGAAGGCGAGCGGGTGATGAGAAGAGCGCGCCTGATGTTCGCCAGTTTCCCCGAAGTGACTCAGGTGGTCAGCCAGGTGGGGCGTCCCGACGACGGTACCGACTCCGCGTTATTCTCCAACACGGAATATTTTGTGGACTTGAAGCCGAAGCAGCAATGGCGTCCCGTCTTCCACCGGAATAAGGAGGAACTGATCCGCGCCATGGATCGCCAGGTGGAGAAGATTCCCGGTGCGATATGGAATTTTTCTCAGCCGATCGCCGACAACATGGAGGAGGCGGTCAGCGGAGTAAAGGGTGAGCTGGCGATCAAGATTTTCGGTACCGATCTGGCCGAGCTCGAAGGCAAGGGCGACGAGATCGTCAGAGTGATGCAAGGCATTCGAGGAGTTCAGGATTTAGGACTGTTTCGCGTGATTGGCCAGCCCAACCTGAACATCACGGTGGACCGCGACAAGGCAAACCGATTCGGATTGAATGTCTCTGACGTTCAGGACGCTATCGAGACGGCCGTCGGTGGCAAGGCTGTTAGCGCAGTGTTGCGCGGCGAACAGCGATATGACCTGGTGGTGCGATACCAACCGGAATACCGCACGACGGCGGACGCCATCCGAAACATTCGAATTCTCGCCCCGTCGGGTGAGCGCGTGGCGCTGGATCAAGTCGCAAATATCGCGATGAGAGACGGTGCTTCGCAGATTTATCGAGAGGACAATTCGCGCTATGTGGCGATTAAGTACAGCGTGCGCGGACGCGATTTGGGCAGTACGGTAGAAGAGGCGATTCGCCGGGTAAATCAGAAGGTGAAACTCCCACCGGGTTATTACCTGCAATGGGCAGGTGAATACGCCAGCGCGAAACGCGCGAATGCGCGATTAGCGGTGATTGTCCCCGTTACCGTGGCCGCAATATTTTTCCTGTTGTACTCGATGTTCGGTTCTTTCAAATGGGCCGGTCTCGCAATGGTGAGCCTGGGGCTCTCACCGATCGGCGCGCTCTTTGCGCTGTACTTCACGGGGACTCACTTCAGCGTTTCTTCCGGGATTGGCACGCTCGCGCTGTTTGGAGTGGCAGTGGAAACGGGCGTGATCATGATCGAATACATCAATCAGCTGCGCGCCCGCGGATACAGCATTCACGACGCCGCGGTAGAAGGCGCTGTCCTGAGATTGAGACCGATCATGATGACCATGCTGGTGGCAACCCTGGGGCTATTACCCGCCGCCATTTCGACGGGCATCGGTTCCGACTCACAGAAACCGTTCGCAATCGTCATTGTGGGTGGCCTGAGCGCGACTCTGCTGCTAAGCGTTTTTGTCTTGCCAACGCTCTACACGTGGATCGCGGGAGAGAACGATATTTTGCCAGCCTATGAAATGGATTTTGCCGAACCGCGCTAAAAAGCCGTAAACGGGAAACCTTCCGGAACCGGCGAGGATCTGCTTTTCAGGAGCGGCTTGCGTGCAGAAGGCGATCACACCCTACC
>JAVKSW010000170.1:0-6021 GCA_039583505.1 Bryobacteraceae bacterium
GACGCCGGATTCCTGATTATCGCCGCCGCGCCAGTCATCTTGCGCGTGTTTCAGCGCATCTATGTGGCGCCAACAGGGGGCCCGCACGATAGCCACATGCACATCGACGTTCTCGGACACTTAATGTGGATCAGGCTCGGCATCCTCGCGCTGTTAGTTCTGCGGGAATGGGATCCCGGCCCATTCAGCTTTTGGCCCAACGCCGAGGAGTGGAAGGCCGGCGTTCTTTATTACCTGCTGGTGTTGCTTCCAATCATTGCTCTTGCGCTGGAACTGCATGATGTCCGTTTCACGCCGCTCCATGGCGAATGGTGGCGAATCGCTGGCGTGGCCGTCGGCACGTTCTTCGGAGCTTTGTGGGTGGTGGCGTTCGGGGAAGAGTTGTTCTTTCGCGGCGTCGTCGAACGCGCACTGCTCGAACATTGGGATTCGCGCGTCGGTGCGGTGCTTGTTTCAGCCGTGCTGTTTGGTGGGTCGCACCTCTGGTTTCACGCTTTTCCCGATTGGCGCCAAGCTGCCGTCGCCACACTTCTCGGCATCGCCTGCGGCATCGCCTATCTGAGAACCGGGAGCGTCCGGGCGCCCATGGTCACACACGCCTTTGTGGTGGCCACCTGGCGCGTGTTCTTTAAGTAGAAGTCGAAACGCGGTCCAACGCGGATTCGAAGTCAGCGAGCGAGTCGCGCCAATCTTCAATCCCGAGCGAAATTCGCACCAGCCCTTCGCCGATCCCGGCGTCATCCAGATCCTGCGCGCTCCAGGCCGAGTGAGTTGTGCTGCGCGGATGGCACGCCAGCGTCTCCACCCCGCCCAGGGAGACCGCGTTGCGGGCGATCTTCAAATGGCGCAAGAAATCGAAAGCCGCTGGTTTGCCACCGTGCAAGTCGATTGAGATCAGACCGCCCGGATAATCGCACTGTTCCTTATAGATCCGCATCTGTTCCGGATCCTCAAACAGCGTCGGATAATACACCTTCCTGATTTTCGGATGCTTCACCAGCGTTTCCGCGATCCGCTGCGCATTCTTACTTTGCCGGTTCATGCGCAGCGTCACCGTGGGAAGCCGGGTATCCAGAATCCAGCATTCGTCCGGCTGCAAAATGTTGCCGAACAAACTGCGCTTGCTGCGAATCTTGCCCATCAGGGCGGCGTCTCTTGTCAGTACGACTCCGCCGATAATGTCGCTATAGCCGCCGAGGTACTTCGTAGCGGAATACAGAGATACATCCGCCCCGAGCGCCAGCGGATGCTGAAACGCCGGGCCGAGAAACGTGTTGTCGATCATCACCAGCGGGCGTGGTGGCGCGGAGTTGCCATTCGTCGCACCCAAATACGCCGACGCAGCCGTGTCGCACGCCCGCTTAATGTCCGTCATCACAACAGTCGGGTTTGCCGGAGTCTCTATGAGTACCACCCGCAGCCGCTTCGTCTTCCGGATGGCCTCATCGATCGCGCCGCTTTCGCCCGCCGGCACCGGCACGCCCTCGATGCCAAAGGGCTGCAAAAAATTTTGTATCAGGGTCTGGGTCCCGCCGTAAATGGGAACGGTATAAATGATGCTATCGCCTGGCTGCAGAACGGCCAACAGTGCAGTCATGATGGCCGCCATGCCGGAATTGAATACTGCCGCAGCCATGGCGCCCGGCTCGAGCGGCAGAATTTGATCCTCCAGGATTTGCGCGTTCGGGTGGTTGAAGCGTGAATAGACCAGGTCGACGCTCTCTTCCGGTGTCCGCTGGGCACGGCCGCCCATGATGTCGAAGGCGCGCTCGGCCGCCTCCGGGCTGGAGAACACATACGTGGAGCTTCGAAAGACCGCGGGCCGTGCCGAACCCACCGAAAGGGTCGGATCAAAGCCGCGTGTGAGGACATCCGTTTCGGGACGCAGGGGAACGGGATGCTTGCTGTTGGCCACGCGAAGGCACCTCCGCCTAGAGTGTAGCGCCGCGCACGGGTTCAGCTCAGCAAACGTGCAAATAGATTATTCTAGAAGGAAAGAGTCGATCTGGGCTGTGTCTTAGGTTCTGAAGCTGCGAGACGGAACCCTTGCGGGCGCCAGGGAGGTTTGTTGCTTCAGGGGTCTTTCTATTGAGGTTAGTCTCGCTTTGGTGGGAGTTGCCTCCCTGGCTTACTTCCAATATTAGGATATGATTTTACGGAACGCAAGAGTTTTTTCTACGTAAACCAAAAGTTTTTTGCACTAGCCTTCCGGCGTCATCGCTAGTAGCTTGGAAGGTACAGCTCTTCTGATGAACATAACTGTGCTGGGTTCAACGGGTTCCATCGGCGTAAGCACTTTGGATGTGGTCCGCCGGCAGGGTGGAAGCTATCCCATATATGCGCTAGTGGCTGGCCGGAATCTCGACCTTCTCTGCTCCCAAATTCTGGAATTTCGCCCAACAGTGACCGTAGTCGCCGATGAGGCGGCTTTAGCGGTGCTCCGAACCCGGCTTTTGGAATCGTCCTTGGGCCGTTCCCACTGGCCCGAATTGGCTTGCGGACCTGAAGCACGAGTCGCCGCCGCGACCGCTGCGGAGGTTGGCTTTGTTATGTCGGCCATTGTCGGTGTCGCCGGCCTCGAGGCCACCTACCAGGCAATTCGCGCGAAGAAACGCATTGGGCTCGCTAACAAAGAGGTTCTGGTCGCCAGCGGACGTCTGGTGATGGAGGCGGTTCGCGAAACCGGTGCCGAACTTATCCCCGTGGACAGTGAGCACAATGGCGCACATCAGTGTTTTCGCGCCGGCACCCGTTCCGAAGTGACGCGCCTGCTGCTCACCGCCTCTGGTGGACCTTTTCGGGACACGCCGAAAGACGCCTTATGGAAAGTCACTCCCGATCAGGCCCTCAATCATCCGACCTGGAAGATGGGCCGGCGCATTACCATCGATTCGGCCACCATGATGAACAAAGGCTTCGAGGTGATTGAGGCCTGCTGGCTCTTCGATTTAGAGCCGAATCAGGTAAATGTTGTGGTGCATCCGCAGTCCTCCATACACGCCATGGTTGAGTACAACGACGGCAGCGTCCTTGCACAGATCTCCGCTACCGATATGCGAATGCCGATCCAGTACGCGATGACGTATCCGGCGCGCCAGCGAGCGCCGGTGCCACGTCTGGAATGGACACAACCGCGCACCTGGCAGTTTTCCGCTCCCGACCTGGAGAAGTTCCCCCTCTTGCGGCTGGCCTACTCCGCTCAGATGCAGGGCGGCTCTGCCACCTGTACCCTAAACGCAGCGGACGAAATCGCTGTCGAAGCATTTCTGAGCGGCCGCATCCCGTTCCCTGCGATTGCCGAGACTGTAGAAGAAACACTGGCGCGACAGCCGAGCCGCGAAGCGGCGACAATAGAGGAAGTGATTGCTATCGATCTCGTGTCGCGCGAGATTGCCAGGAGCGTAGTTGCCCAGTCTCATTGGGCGAGTACTGCTGGACGGAACCTTTGAATCGGTAATCCGTACTCCGAGGGCGAGGGGTGGTGAAGCGTAGCATCGTCTGCGTCATCCAACAGGTAAGGGTCGAGAGACTATGAAAGGCAAGTAGGGCGTGGGTTTTTTACAGTCAGTTTTTTGGGTGGCTATCCTTCTCGGGATTATGATCCTGGTTCATGAGCTGGGACATTTTTGGGCAGCGCTAGCCGTAGGCGTCAAAGTAGAGACGTTCAGCATCGGTTTTGGCTCGAGGTTATTTGGTTTCAGGCGGGGTGATACCGATTTCCGCGTCTCTGCGATTCCCTTGGGTGGGTACGTGCGAATGGCCGGCGAACAGCCCGGCGATGAAGCCGCAGCCGATCCGCGCTCTCTGCAATCCAAGCCGAGGTGGCAGCGCGCGATAGTGATTGTGGCTGGACCGCTGATGAACGTGCTGCTGGCGATTGCGATCGTCACTGGCCTCTACATGCACGGTTTCGAAACCGAAAGCGAGACGAGCGACGCCGTGATTAACAGCGTTGCGCCCAACTCACCTGCGGCGGCGGCCGGCCTTCAGCCCGGCGACAAGATCGTCGATCTGGCCGGACACAAGAATCTCAATTGGCCCGACGTCCTGATGCAGACGGCACTCAATGCGAATCATCCCGTCCGGGTGATTGTCGACCGCAAAGGTGAGAAGCTAACTTTCACCGTCACGCCGCAGATGGACCCGAAAGAAGGCATCGGAATCGCGGGTTGGAGAGGCGGCGTGCAAGTCGGTGAAGTGCAGAAAGGCTCGCCCGCGGAAGCCGCCGGTCTGCGCACGGGCGATTCCTTCGTCAGCGTGAATGGCCAGCCGGTGGTCTCTCCCGAAACCGTGCGGCAAGCAGTTATTCGCTCTGCCGGCAAGCCGGTTCAAATGACCATCTCGCGGACCGGCCAACTGGAGAAGATTCAAATCGCGCCGGCGCCTAACAACGATTCCAAAATGCCCTGGCATATCGGCATCAGCTTCAGACTACCTTTACAATATGTGAAGCTCGGGCTGGGACCCGCATTAGTAGAATCCGCGCACTTCAACAAGCAGAACGCACTGCTGATTTTTCAGCTATTGGGTAGCATCGTCGAGCGCCGCGTTTCGCCGCGCTCCACACTCGCCGGGCCGATTCAGATCGCGCAAATGTCCAGCGAAGCTGCGCAAGAGGGACCGTTCACGTTCCTGAGTTTGATGGCGGTACTCAGCTTGAATCTCGCCATTGTCAATCTTCTCCCCATCCCGATTCTGGATGGGGGCACGCTGCTGTTGCTGATCGTCGAAATGCTGCTGCAGCGGGAAGTCACTCTTCAGGTTAAAGAAGCGGTGTTGAAGCTCGGCTTTGTGTTCCTGATGATGCTCGTGGTCTTCCTGGTCTATAACGACATCAGCAGGATTCTTACGCGCAGCTAAACGCGCCTCGCCGTCTGTTCAACTCTGCCGCAACGCGGTTGCCGCATCCACCTGAGTCGCGCGGGTGGCTGGTCGCCAAACTGCTAGTACTGCCGTTGCGACAAGCACGACCGGCACGATCGCAAACACAAACGGGTCCCAGGCAGTCACGCCGAACAGAAAGCTCGCAATTTCTTTCGCAACGGCGAACGATCCGCAGACTCCCAAGACGATACCCGCTGCGGCAAAAATCATTGCCTGGCGCATGATCATCGCCCGTACATCGCTCCGTTCCGCTCCCAGCGCCATCCTGATCCCGATTTCCTGCGTGCGCTGCTCCACCGAATAAGCCATGAGACCATAGATCCCGATCGCCGCAAGCAGCAGCGAGACGCCGCCGAAAACGCTCATCAGAAGCATGTGAAATCGTTGCCGCGACGTGGACCGGGAAACTACCTCGTCCATGGCTCTTATATCCGACACCGGAAGTCCGCTCACTTGTCGCAATTGTTCCTCAACAGCGGCACGAAGTTTCATCGGTTCGCCTCGGGTCCGGATTACCCACGTCAGCGGCCTGAGCTTGACGTTGAGCGCTTGAATCGCGTCCGTCGCCTGCCCGTTTGGAATATACATTTCGGGATTAGGATCTTGATTTAAAGATCCGTCCCTCTGATCGGCCACAACTCCGATAATCTGCCTGGGTTGCTCGGCTTCGAGTTGCGGCATCATTCCTTTTCCAATCAGGATGCGATCTTGCAACGGGTCTCCTTTAGGCCAATAACGTCTCGCCATGGATTCGTTGATGATCACCACAGGCGCGCTCGTATGGTTATCGCGTTCGGTAAATGAGCGGCCGCGAATCACGTGGATGTGGAACACTTCGAAAAATCCGGGAGAGACCGTCTTCCAGCCGCCACCGCCGTGGAATGGTCCGTCCTTCAGCGGACGGCCTATTACTTTGAACGGCAGCCCGTAGCCTCCCTCGAGCGGTATGCAACACGTTGCGCTCGCCAGTTCTACTCCGGGCAGAGTATCCAGACGTTCCACGCCGTTTTTCACGAGTTGCTCAATGGCTGCGCTCGTAGCGAATGAGTTGCCGGACAGCGACATTCGCATGGTTAGAACGTGTGTGGTGTCGAAACCCGGTTTCACGGCGTAAATCGCTACGGCGGTCCGGATCAG
>JAVKSW010000171.1:0-6000 GCA_039583505.1 Bryobacteraceae bacterium
GAGTAGCTCGGCGCGATTTTGGTTTTCGTGAATTTTTCCGACAACGCCGCGCCGCCGACAAGTAGAGGCACGTCAATGCCGGCATCCTTCAGATCGCCCGCCGTCGTCACCATCTGCTGCGCGCTCTTCACCAGCAGACCCGAAAGCCCGATTGCGTCCGGTTTGTGCTGCTGGAAGGCTTTGATCAACTCATCCGGTGGAACTTTTATCCCCAGATTCACGACCTGGTAACCGTTATTGCTCAAAATGATCTCGACGAGATTTTTGCCGATATCATGCACGTCGCCCTTTACCGTCGCGAGGACGACTTTCCCGCGAGTGGAGGATTCGTTCTTCTCCATGAACTGCTCCAGGTGATTCACCGCAGCCTTCATGGCCTCGGCGGACTGCAGCACTTCCGCGACGATCAGTTCATTATTGTTGAACAGCCGTCCGACTTCAGACATGCCGGCCATCAGCGGCCCGTTGATGACGTCGAGCGGCGCCATGCCTTCCTGAAGCTTGCGATCGAGATCGGGAATGAGACCGTCTTTGGTGCCTTCGATGATGTAGTTCCCGAGACGCTCGTCGAGCGGAAGATCCGCGGTTTTCTTCTTTTCGCGGCCGGTAGCGCCGCGAAAATAATCGGAGATGGCGGCAATGTGAAACTGATTCACCGCCGCTTTCTGGTCACGGGATTGCTGACGCCAATCCTCGGGCACAGCTTCCAATAAGGTGGAATTCGGGTGATCGGCGGGAACATCGACCGGCGGAGTGTTAAAGAGAAGCGCTTCGGCGAGACGCCGTTCCTGTTCCGGAATACTGGCAAACCGCTCGAGTTTTTCCGCATTCACGATGGCCAGATCGAGACCGGCCTTGGTGCAGTAATAGAGGAAGACGGAATTGACGACTTCACGCGCCGAGGCGGGGAGACCGAAGGAGATGTTGGAGATTCCGAGCACGGTTTTGACGTTCGGGATCTGCTCCTTGATGAGACGGATTGACTCGATGGTTTCGACCGCGCCGCCGATGTAGTTTTCATCGCCCGTCGCGCATGGGAAAACGAGCGGGTCAATGATAATGTCTTCCGGCGGAACCCCATACTTGGTCGTGAGCAATTCGACCGAGCGCTTTGCCACGGCGAGCTTCCGCTCACGCGTGAAAGCTTGCGCCTGCACCGGATCTTCATCGATGCAGCCAACGATCAGCGCAGCACCATAAGCCCGCGCAAGTGGGCAGATGCGCTGGAATTTCTCCTCGCCGTCTTCGAGATTGATGGAATTAATGATGCTTTTTCCTTGGCAGTACGTCAGTGAAAGCTCGACCGACGCCGGATCGGTGGTGTCGATCATGATGGGCGCCTTGATCTTGCGGATCAGCTTCTCGTAAAACGGCGGAATGTCGTTTATTTCGTCGCGATCGCTGGTCTGCAGGCACACATCGACAATGTGGGCTCCATTGCGGATCTGCCAGCGCGCGATTTCCGACGCCTCTTCCCACTTCTCTTCCCCGATCATCCTCTTGAATAACCGCGAGCCAATCACGTTCGTTCGCTCACCGACGATCAGCGGGCGCGTGCTGTCTTCCGCTTCGACCACCTCGATTCCCGAGAAATAGGTGCGATGAGCAGGCTCTTTCGGCGCGCGCGGTTTCTTCCCTTCGATCATCTGCACAATCGCGCGAATGTGATCCGGACGGGTGCCGCAACAGCCGCCAACGATGTTCAGCCAGCCGTGATCGATGAAACGCTCCAACTGTGCGGCCAGGCTGGTGGGGGTTTCCAGATACTTACCTTCCTCATCTGGTAGCCCGGCATTGGGGTAACACGAGACACGTGTCGCGGAGAGCTCGTGGATCGAGCGGATGTGATCGGTCATGAACTCCGGGCCTGTCGCACAGTTCAGCCCCACCGAAAACAGGTTCGCGTGCGAAATGGATGTGTAGAAGGCATCCGCCGTTTGCCCGGCGAGCATTGTACCCATCGCTTCAATGGTGCCGGACACCATGGTAGGAATCGGATAATCGAACTCGCGGCTCAGGCGATCAATAGCCAGGAGAGCAGCTTTGACGGTGCGTGTGTCGTTGCAGGTCTCAAGCAGCAGGAGATCCGCTCCGCCCTCTAGCAAACCCTTTGCTTGTTCGTAGTAGTTGGAGACAAGCTCCGGAAAGGTTACGCCACCGCTGATCGAGATAGCCTTCGTGGTAGGTCCCATCGAGCCCGCTACAAAGCGCGGGCGACCGGGCTTTGAGAATTCGGCTGCGGCCTGTCGAGCGAGTTCTGCTGCCCGGAAACTGATTTCAAATGACCGGTCGGCAAGCCCAAACTCGGCAAGAACGATCTTGCTGGATTGAAAACTGTTGGTCTCGACGATGTCGGAACCCGCCTCGTAGTAGGCGCGGTGAATGTCGGTGATTACGTCCGGGCGCGTGAGAACAAGGTTTTCGTTGCAACCTTCGAGCGCTGGACCTCCGAAATCGGCCGCAGTAAGATTGCGGTCCTGGAGCATGGTGCCCATGGCTCCGTCGAGAACTAGCAGCCGCGTGGTGAGAGCATCTTCCAGGGCGGCGCGGCGAAGTCGCCGATCGTCGGCGTCGTTAAGTGGCATGAAGATAGCCGGGTATCTTCATTTTACCGGGAACTTCGACGATCGGCTTCCGCGCCCGAACTCGCCTACTGGTCGGTTGGAGCGTTCGGGCCGCTGGTTGCCATCATCGCCCTCAGGGGCTTAGGTTGGGGAGCGGCCTGTTTACTGGTTACTTTCTTGGCGGATTTCGCCGGTTTGCTCGCGGGTGTTTTGTTCGATTTGTTCATTTCCTTAACTCCTTTTCAGATCGCATCTGCCGAGCAGTATGCACTTCGTTGGCCAGTTCAGTCTATCTGTTTTTTTGCCTGCTGAACAGAGCAACATCTGCCCCCGAACTCGCGCGAACGCAGGCGAGCCGGTCGCCTGCCGGTGACCATGCAAACGCGAGGATCATGTCATCATCGAAACGTGTGAGTTGGCGCGGAGCCGAGCCATCCAAGGGCATTGCCCAGACGTTCGAGACGCCTTTCGGATTCGTTCGCACGGTTGAGAGGGCGTTCCCATCTGGGAGCCAGCGTATCGGCAGTTGAGCCGCAGGCATGCGCTGGATATGAGCCGAGCCGTCGAGCGGGATGATCGCGACTGTCCACTTAGACGTGACGGGATCTTCAATCAGGCAGGCGATCCACTTCCCGTCCGGCGAAATCTGTGGATCCTGCGCCGGATATGTTCCGATCGATTGGTCGTCTCCGCCGCTGAGACGAACCTTGCGCAAGTGAGGATTATTCGACACCCACGACGTGTAGACGATCCATTGCCCATCGGGAGATACGGCAGGCGCTTCATCGTAATTGGCTCCAAACGTGAGCTGGGTGTAGCGGTTCGTTTCCGGATCGAACCGCCAGAGGTGGAACTGTCCTGCGCGGTTGGAGCTGAATACGACCGAGCTGCTGCCGGGAATTGCAACGGCTTGTTGCTCGACATTGGATTCGTTGGTCAGGTCTGTGCGAGCTTGCGTCTGAACATCGAAAAGCCACAGATTGGGAAATCCGCTTCGGTTGGAGTTCAGAATGATGTGATTTTTGTCGGGCCAGGTGAGACTGGCCCGCCGCTCGGATTCGGCTGAGGCGCTTTCGCCATGGGTGAAGTCGTGAGAGGCCGATACCCACAGCACGGCTTTGTCCTCCTGCTTGACGGCCGCAAGCTCGAGACCATCGCTCGTGAGACTCGGACTCAAATAGGCCGCCAGGTCCTTCGTGATCTCGTACACTTCACCGCTCTTTAAGTCGATCTGCCGCAATTGGGGCTGGAGGCGTGCCCGCTGCCTGGTGCTCGCTGAAACGATCAGTGTGCGTCCGTCGCGAGTCCAGCAAGCTTGCCCAATCAATCGCCACCCCGGGAGAGCGGTCTGCGCTTGGCCTCCGTGAAGATCCAGCAAATCGAGCGTCGTCTCGCTCGTTTGGCCGGGCAAATAGCTGTCGAGAAAAGCGGCTATTCTGTCGCCCTTTGGAGACCACGTCAAGCGGCGCAAAATCGTGAGACTCTCGACTGAAAGCAACTTTCGCTCGTCAGAACCGTCAGTCGAGGCGATGAAAATCGCGCTTTCTCGTGACTTGCTCTTCCCGCGATTCGTATCGACATAACGCACGAAGGCAAATTGTTTGCCTGAAGGAGAAAACGAGATCGGCCCGTCTATATCGACGATGACCGGCACGCCCGGCCGCGTGCCAAGAATCGGCATGGCGTAGAGGCGGCCGACGAGCGTCTCGTCCTTCTCAGTTTCGAAGATGTATTTACTGTCCGGGGAGAAGGTCAGGCCGGCATAGGCAATCTTCCGCGGCGGGATCTTCACTTCCTCCGTCGAAGATTCGACCTGCTTCAGATAAAGCGTTTGTTCGCCGCCGGGCTCACCGACAACAAAGGCGAGGTAATTTCCATCCGGCGATAGAGAAGCGAGGGTGGTTCGTCCGTTAAAGGTGACTTGACGGACCGACTCGATGCGAAACCAGTTGGGGCCAAGAACACGCTCTTTTCCGCCCAGCGGCCACCACCATGCCGCCCAGGCGATCACAAAGATGGAGAGCATGCTGCCGGCGAGCACCCATTTCATTCGGCTGTCCAGGCGGCGAGCGACGACAGGTCTGATCTTGCTGGTGAGGCCCGAAGTTTGGCCGACGTGGTGGAGATCGGCAAGCATCTCGGCGGCGGTTTGATAGCGTTTACCGGGATCTTTCGCCAAAGCTCGCTGAAGAACATTCGGAAGGCAGGCCGGCATCGATTTGCTCTCGCGCAACGGCGGCGTCGGCTGACTGAGAATCGCGGTGACCAGGAGACTATCGGTCGCGCCATCGAACGGGCGCCGATGGGCCAGCATTTCATAAAGAACAACGCCCAGACTCCACAGGTCCGTGCGGGCATCGACGTCCGCGCCGCGGGCCTGCTCGGGAGACATGTAGGCGACGGTTCCGATCACGGCGCCGGGGCTCGTCAGGTCCGAGCGCGCAGCGCCGGTCGACTTCGCAATGCCGAAGTCAATTACCTTCACGTAGCCGTCTGGCCGGATCATGATGTTGCTTGGCTTCAGGTCGCGGTGGACGATGCCAGCCGAGTGAGCTGCCATTAAAGCCCACGCTACCTGGCTGGCTACATCGATGGCCGTCCCGGCGTCCAATCCCCGCTTTTCCATGGCGGCCCGCAGCGTCGTTCCATCGATGTACTCGCTGGCAATGAAGCGATTACCATCTAGTTCGCCGATCTCGTAGATGGTCAATATATTGGGGTGGTTCAACGCCGAGGCGGTCCGCGCCTCTTGCTCCAGGCGGTCGAGCAAGGCGTGATCGGAAGTCAGATCGGGGGGAAGAAACTTCAGTGCGACGTGGCGCCCCAGGCGAGTTTCGAGTGCCAGGTAAACGTGGCCCATCCCGCCGAAGCCGAGCCGCTTGACGATGCGGTAAGTGCCGATTTGCTGGCCATTGCGCAGACCCGGCGTAAGAACGGTTTCGTCATTCGGGGCGGAGGATGGCCGCGCGTTTGACTCGTGTGGCTCCAACACGGATGCGGTGTTCTCCGATTGTCGCGCACTTGCGTGCCGGAATTACGGTTTTACGTGAAGGCTGTTGTGAATAGCGTAAAGCGCAAGTTCCAGGCGATCGGAAACGCCAAGCTTATCGAACACATTGTGCAGGTGGTTCTTGACCGTCTGTTCCGTAATGAACATCTTTTCGGCGATCTCTTTGTTCTTGTAGCCTTGGGCGATCAAGACAATGATCTCGCGCTCGCGCTGGCTGAGTTGCGCGCGTTCGCGGGTGGGTTTCCCGTTAGTGTGTGCCGCGGGGAATTCGGCGGGGGAAGCAAACTGGCGAATGACAGCGGCGGTGGTAGTCGAATCCAGCCAGATTTCGCCCGCGTAGACCTTCTGAATGCTCTTTTCGATCAGCGTGGTCGAGCCGTCTTTGAGCAGGATGCCGGAGCAACCCAGCTTCATGGCTTCGACGAA
>JAVKSW010000172.1:0-5956 GCA_039583505.1 Bryobacteraceae bacterium
GGGGAACGTAAATGGTGTTGAGCCCGACGGATGGACGGGCATCGAATTGCAGAGGTTGGCCGTTGGGCAAAACGAGGCTGTCAAAACGTAACTGCGCGTGCTTTAACGGAGTGAAGTCACCGTTGACGACGGCCATGGTCCGGACCATGGCCGGGACGGGCTGCAGCTCGGCCACTTGCCCCTGAACCGTCGTGCCTGCCGGGATGACGATTCGATCAAAGGCCCACACCGGCTCCGCGAACTTGGCCTGCACGGTTTCACCTATGCGAAACCAGGTGCGATTGAGGATGTAGAGCCTGAGAGGGGTTCCGGCATCCACTTGCAAGTGCACCGGGATGTCCGCGGGTTGAGTTCCCTGAGCGGACACCGGCGGGCAAACGGACAACAAAGCCCCCAAACAGATGGATTTCCCCAAGTTTCCGCCAAACATCGTGCGCCTCATCCCTGTTCTGAGAGGTATCACACCCTGGATTCAACTCCGAGGGTTGGCCAGGAGGTCTCGAATTTCTGTGAGCAATCTCTCTTCTGGTGAAGGCCCGGGCGGCGGCGGTGGCGGCGGCGAATGGTGCAGCTTATTGATCATTTTCACGAGGAGAAAGATTGCGAACGCAACAATAAAAAAGGTCACGACCGTGTTGATGAAATTGCCGTAAGCGATGACGGCAGTAGCCTTCTTCGCATCGGCAAGAGTATCGTAATGTTGGCCGTTGAGCGCGAAGAAGTGATTGGGCAGATCGTGTCCGTTGGTCAATTGACCGAAAGGCGGCATGATGATGTCGTTCACGAGCGAATTGACGATCGCGCCAAAAGCCCCGCCGATGATAACGCCAACGGCCAAGTCCACGACATTGCCTCGCATTGCGAAGGCTTTGAATTCCTGCAACCACGACATAGCTTTACGTCCTCTTAGTCAGTATGCGCCGTGGGGCTTGCGGACGGCAGTCCATCGTTACAATTAAGCGATGCCTGAGGAAAACACGTCCTCGCCTAAATTTGAAGCGAGTCTCGAGGAGCTGGAGCGCATCGTAAAGGAGCTCGAGAAGGGCGATTTGCCGCTGGAGCAGAGTCTTGCTCTGTTCGAGAGCGGAATGCGCTTGAGTGCGGAGTGCAAGCGGCAGCTCGAGGAAGCCGAGTCCAGGGTCGAGATCCTGATGAAGAAAGGGTCAGAACTGGTCCCAACTCCATTCAACCCCGAAAAGCCGGTGAGATGACTAAGGCCGAGCAAGGCAGCTTGCAGGAATATTTCGTCGAACAAGTGCACGCCGTCGATGGAGTGCTACACCATTGGGTGCCGGACGAAAGTGTCGAGCCGATTTCCATCCATCGTGCGATGCGCTACAGCCTGTTCGCGGGTGGAAAACGTATCCGGCCCATTCTGGCGATTGCGGCCGCGCGTGCTGTTTGCGATTCGCCCGAAGGCGTGGAGCACGCGGCGGCGACGATCGAGCTGATCCACACTTATTCGTTGATCCATGACGATTTGCCGGCGCTCGACAACGACGATCTACGCCGGGGCCGCCCGACCTCTCACAAAGTTTTCGGCGAAGCGCTAGCGATCCTCACCGGCGACGCTTTGCTCACGCTTGCGTTTGAGGTGCTCAGCCGCCTGGATCGGATTAGCGCGGAACAGAAGGTTCGTTTGATAGAAGAGCTCGCGCGCGCGGCCGGTACGGTTGGGGGAATGATCGGCGGCCAGGTGAACGACATCGAGGGGGAAAGAAAAAGGCCGACGGCGCTGTTGCTCGAGTCGATTCATCGGGCGAAGACCGGGGCGCTGCTTCGGGCGAGCGTGCGCATGGGCGGCATATATGCGGGTGCGACAGGCGAGGAACTGACGGCGCTCTCAGAATACGGCGAGCATGTGGGCCTGGCGTTTCAAATTGTCGACGACGTGCTGGACGTGGAGGAATCTTCCGAAGCGCTCGGAAAAACGGCAGGTAAGGACCAGGCGCAGCAGAAGATCACGTTCCCCGCGGTTTATGGTCTGGGCCGGTCGCGGGAAATGGCGGAAGACGAACGCATCCGGGCGCATACGGCACTGCGCATCTTCGACGACCGGGCAGACCGCCTGCGGCAGATAGCCGATTTCGTGGTACAGCGGAAGGCGTGAGCGCTCAGAAAGCGACCAAGAGGGAACGCCTCGACATCGTCCTGGTTGAGCGAAATCTGGCCGAATCGAGAGAGAAGGCGCAGGCGCTGATACTGGCGGGAAAAGTTACCGTTGACGGGCAGAAGGCGGACAAGGCGGGCCGGAGCGTGCCTCCGCAGGCGCGGATCGAAGTTGACCAGCCGTTAAAATACGTGAGTCGCGGCGGCGTGAAGCTGGCAGCCGCGCTGGAGCACTTCCACGTCCAGGCGGACAAGCGCGTGTGTATCGACGTGGGCACTTCCACAGGCGGATTCACCGACTGCCTGTTACAGCACGGCGCGGCTCGTGTGCATGCCGTGGATACGGGTGCGGGACAGATCGATTGGAAACTGCGCAACGATCCTCGCGTGGTGCTGCATGAGCGGGTGAATGCGCGATATCTTACGTTTGATGAGATCGGCGAACTGGCGGGATTGATGGTTTGCGACGTAAGCTTCATCTCCGTCACGCTGCTGATTCCCGTACTGGCGCCATTGCTTACGGCCGAAGGCGACTGGATCGTACTGGTGAAACCACAATTCGAGGTGGGTCGCGAACTTGTCGGCAAGGGCGGTATCGTACGGGATCCGGACGCGCACAGAATGGCCTGCGATAAAGTAAGCGCTACGTTACACGGACTCGGCTTTTCTACAGCGCTGATGGACAGTCCGATCGCGGGAGCCGAGGGGAATCGGGAATTTCTTCTTCACGCCCGTCGTGCCGGCATCGCAGGTGCGGGAAATAGAGTCAAGTTAACCTAGCTCTTTGCATCTAATGCTTTGCATTTAACCCTTTGCATCTAACCCAGAACATGCGACAGATCTCCACGGTAGGAATCATTTCGAAGCCGAAGATCGCGCAAGCGGCCGATATCGTTTGCGGGCTGCTCGAATGGCTGGAGGAGCGGGGGATACGTTACCGTTGCGACCAGCAGACCGCCCAATACGCCAACATCGAGATTTTCTTCTCACGCGAAGAGTTGCCCGAGGGGGCGGACTTGGTCATCGTTCTGGGCGGCGATGGAACGCTGTTATCGGCGGCGAGATTTGTGGCGGGGCGGGATATTCCGCTGTTCGCGGTAAATCTGGGGCATCTCGGGTTCCTGACCTCGATTCAGTCCGATCACCTGTATCCCGAACTCGAGCGGGCGCTACGGGGCGAGCATCGCATCGGGCTTCGCCGCATGGTGGATTGCGAGCTGGTGCGCGACGGTGAGGCAATCGCACGATATTCGGCGCTGAACGATGTGGTGATCACCAAATCCGAGCTGGCGAGAATGATCGACCTGGATACGCACGTGGACAATCATTTTGTCGCGGCGTATAAGGCTGACGGATTGATTATCGCGACGCCGACGGGATCGACTGCCTACTCGCTTTCGGCGGGCGGGCCGGTGATATTTCCCAAAGTTGCAGCGTTTTGCATAACGCCTATCTGCCCTCACATGCTGACCAACAGACCAGTGATTGTGCCGGATGATAGCGTGATTCAGATTCTCAACCACGGCGACGTAGGGACGTACCTGACCATCGATGGCCAGGTAGGAGAACCGCTATCCAAGGGCGATCGCATCGTGTGCCGTTCCTCGGCGAAAACGATTCAGTTGATTCGGCCTCCGAAAATGCTGTTCTTCGATGTGTTGAGAGAAAAGCTGAAATGGGGGGAGCGTTGATTCGGTGCGATTGCTCAAGAAGCCCTCGCTCACCTCGTGGATCTTCATCGCGCTGATCGTTGGGGCGTGCCTGGGGGTCTTCTTTCCGAATTTTTCCAAGAGCCTCGCACCCATCAGCAACATTTTTCTCCGTCTGATCAAGTCCATCGTTGGCCCGCTGCTTTTTGGCACGTTGGTATACGGCATCGCCTCGGCGGGGGAACTGAAGACCATGGGGCGAATCGCGGTGAAGTCGCTTCTCTACTTCGAAGTGGTAACAACGCTGGCGCTGGTGATCGGCCTGCTGGTTGTGAATGTATTCCGCCCTGGGCTGGGATTGAATATCGCCCAACAAGGAAGCGCTGCTCCCGCCCTATCGACGCCTGTTCCCCTGGTTCAAATGATTGAACACGCCGCACCGAGCAATGTTTTCGAATCGCTTGCACAGAACGATGTGCTGCAAATGGTGGTGTTCTTTTTTCTGTTTGGCGCAGCGTGCGCCGCTGTCGGGGCAAAAGCGCAGCCGGTGGTGAACTTCGCCGGCGCAGTGGCCGAGGTGATGTTTCGCTACACGAAGTACGTGATGTTCGTTGCGCCGTTTGGAGTGGGAGCGGCGATCGCGGTGACGATTGGATCGAAAGGCATCGGCGTTTTATTCGGGTTGGGAAAGCTGGTTGGCGATTTGTATCTGGCGCTGGCGCTTTTCATCGCGCTGGTGCTGGTTCCGACATTGGTGATCGCGCGAGTCCCGATGGAACGGTTCTGGCACGCTGTGCGGCAGCCGCTGTTGATCGCATTTTCGACGGCCTCCAGCGAAGCGGCGCTGCCGTTGGCCCTCGAGAACATGGAACGCATCGGAGTTCCGAAGCACATCGTAGGGTTCGTGCTGCCGACCGGCTACAGCTTCAATCTGACGGGAACGACGCTGTATCTCTCGCTCGCTTCGATGTTCATTGCACAAGCGGCCGGTGTTCACATGCCGTTAGGGACACAGATAACGATGATGCTGACGTTGATGCTGACCAGCAAGGGCGCCGCCGGTGTTCCCAGATCGGCACTCGTGCTGCTGGCCGCCACTGTGTCTACATTTCAACTGCCGCAGGAAGGAATCACGCTGATTCTGGGCGTCGACGCGCTGATGGACATGGGACGTACCGTGGTGAACGTGCTTGGCAATTGCGCGGCAGCGGCGGTGGTGGGCCGCTGGGAAAATGTCCCGTTAAACAATACCGGCGTTGAGATGGAAGTGGAGGTTGGCGGGAGGTGAAATTTGCGTGCGGCCTAGAAGATGTGTTTGATTCCCCTGCCTATGCCCTTGAAGATCTTACCGGTGCCTTTTGTGGCGCCCACGCCAACGTCCTTGCCCGCCACGACGCCCCCTTTGCCGACTGACGTCGCCGCGTCAATAGGATGTAAGGTGACGAGATTCGCGGCGCCTTCGCCCACGCCTTTGGCGGCATTACCCGCACCCTTGGCCGCGCCTTTGCCGATATCGCCGGCGCCGCTGCCCACATCGCCCTTGGCACTTCGGCCCTTCTTCTTCGTTTTCACAGTCTGAGTAGTGGTTGTGGTCTGATCGGAACTCGACTGGGTAAAAGCAGGTACAGCAGCCAGTAAGCCGAGTAGCAGAAGTTTGGACCATCCGGATCTGGTTTTCACGGCAGCGTTTCCTTAGCTGTTGGATGACTTCGGCGCGGCGGCAGTTCCAGCGAATCAGCGGGTGCACTGAATCCGTTGGATGGAAGTTGCCTTGCCGGTTGTCTGGTCCGCGGTAATTACGGCGCCGTGGAGCTCGATACCGTGGCGCGCTGCCTCCATGCGCCCGCTCAGACCAGTCAGGAAGCGCCGCAAAATCATATCCTTGTCGACCCCAATAACGGATTCATAGGGGCCGGTCATTCCCGAGTCGGTCTGATACGCAAGGCCGCCGGGAAGAACGCGAGCATCCGCGGTCGGGATGTGCGTATGGGTTCCGATCATCGCAGTTGCACGGCCGTCCAGATGCCAGCCCATGGCGACCTTTTCGCTGGTGAGCTCGGCATGAAAGTCGACGATGCGTATCTTGATTGCGGGATCGAGCATGGCAAGTAACTCGTCGGCTTTTCGAAACGGGCAATCGATGTTCGGCATGTGCGCCCGACCCTGGAGATTCAAAACGGCATAGGGGACGCCATTGC
>JAVKSW010000173.1:0-4904 GCA_039583505.1 Bryobacteraceae bacterium
GCGATCAAACCGACTACGGGCTCCGGTTCACTTCGGCGCCCGAAGTGCTGCAGGTATCGCTCTCAACCTATTAAGGCACCGACGACCACACATCGAACGAATCGCTGTATCCGCTCGTCACTACGAGAAGCAGGGCCTTCTGAAACCACGGCGTGATCAGAACGGCTATCGCCATTACTCCGAGACCACTGTTTTGCAGATTGAGAGGATTCGCTGGCTGCTGGCTGCGGGACTGAGCACTAAGGCGATTCGCGGCATGCTCCCATGCGTGCTGGAAGCAGGTCCTCCTGTCGTTGAGTGTCCATCCCTGCGGCGTGATCTCACCAGAGAACTCGCGCGACTGGACATGCAAATCGAGACACTGAAGCGGAGCCGAACCCTGCTGCAGCGGGCGCTCGGCCGCCGCCTGGCGAGTAGCTAATGTGAGAGGCGCGCCGGAAATACAAATTGGCGATCGCGGTCGGATGGCTACTCGGAAAGTCGACCTTACGTCGGACACCGCGCGGCTTGCGTTCGCTACTGTTTAGGTGAAGCTGTTCACCAGTTCACACGACGCCCTTTGGCTTGACAAACGGGCGAAGCCCTGGGGGCCTCATCAGCCGATCTTCTCCTCCAGCTCAGCCCAGCGGCCATAAAGCTGATCCACCAATGACTGCGCCTTTTCCAAGCGCCGCCTGTTTCGCCACCAGATCGCGCTCTGCTTCCATAATTCGGTCCTCAATGGTGTCCCGGTCGCGGCTGTCCAGCTCCAGTGCTCCAGGCGAGTCAATTATGTGGGAGCGATCGTTCTTTAGGATTTCTTCGATTCCAGATGAACAAGCCTATTAGCCCCAGGAGGAAGATGCCGGGAAAGATGCTGTCCGTCGGGCGCCCCATTATAAGTGCAACGATCAATACCGCTCCCGCCATGGTCAGCGCGAGTACGATCAGACCGATCCCCGCTGTTTTCGGAATTACCACAAGCAACCCACCAAGAATTTCAATCACACCGGTCAAGTAGCGGAACCAGTCGCCCGCGCCAATCTCGCCAAAGAGCTCGACCCAGTGTGAGCCGGGAGTCGAAGAGAATTTTTCTAATCCGAAAACGATATAAGCGCTGCCCACGCCGATGCGGATGGCCCAATCGCCTACAACGTTCGAGGGCTCGCTTTCGGATAAGAATTTCAGTTCAGACATGAATTCGAATTATTCGTATCGCAAAGCCACAATTGGATCGATTTGAATTGCGTGCCGCGCGGGAATCGCACAGCCTAGGATGCCAGCAATAACGAGCACCAACATGGCTGTTAGGAACGTAAGCGGATCGCCGGGCGACACCCCGACCAGTGCCATCCGAAGGACATGCGTGACACCGAATGCGGCTGGTAGCCCGAGCGCCATTCCGAAGAACAGCGGCCGCATACCTTGTGCATAGACGAGCCGCAGAATGTCCCCGCGCGTGCCACCAACAGCCATGCGCACTCCGATCTCCTGTGTGCGTTCACTGATAGAGTGAGCGATTACCGCATACAAGCCGATGGAGGCCAGCACCAACGCAATCGCAGCAAAAACGGAGAACATACCTCCGAGAACGCTGACCGAGAGACGATTCTGCTCCAAGCGGCTTTCTAGAGTGCGTACGTCATAAATCGGTAGACTTGCGTCGATGTTCTGTACGGCACGGCGAAATGCTTCAACGAGCGTGCTGGGCGGAACACGTGTCTTCGATACGATGAACATCTCGCGCTGCGGCTCCTCCGCATACGGCAGATAAATCAGAGGGTCATGGTCCAGGGGTCGCCGGCGGTTCTGAAGGATATCGGGTAGAATGCCAACGACTGTCAGCCAAGGCTGGGCCACATGATCCTTCATCAAGCGAAGGCGTTTACCAAGTGGATTCTCGTCAGGCCAATACCTCGCGGTGAAGCTTTCGTTCACTAGGGCTACCGGAGGTCCCGCGACACCATCAGACTCAGTAAATGTTCGTCCACGCGTAGGCCTCACGCGCATGACTTGGAAATAATCAGGGCTCGCCACGATTGCGCCAATGTACGGAGAGCGGCCCGGCTCGGGAGCCGTTCCTTCTAGTTCATAAGAGAAGAGCAGCCATCCGCCCAATGGCAAATTAGATGCAACTCCTGAAGCCTCCACTCCCGCCAGAGAGTCGAGGCGGCTCTTTAATGCGCGATGAAAGCCAACCTGATCTCCCGGCGACGCGTATTTCGCTTCCGGGAGGTTCACGCGCATCGTGAGCACAGCCGCAGTATTTACACCGATGGGCGCGCCGTAGAGGTTCACTGTACTGCGAATCATCAATCCCGCTCCGGCTAGCAAAACAATACACAATGCCATTTCGAAGATGACGAGAAGATTCGAGACAGAAAGGACGCGCCGCCCACCGGTGACTCCCACGCCTCCATCTTTCATCGCACTATGGATATCGATGCTCGCGAGTCGCAGTGCTGGAGCGAGTCCGAAAAGAATTCCAGTGCTGATGGAGATAAGGGCTAGATAACTGAATTCCGTTCTGTCGAGAGACAGATTGAGCCACGGAGGCTTAACGGTTCCGCTGGTTGCCGCGTCGAACCCCCTCAGCCAGGCAAGGGCGACTGACCACGCTAGAAATCCACCGGCTATCGAGAGCAGAACACTTTCAATGAGGAGTTGGCGGATGATACGAAACCGGCCAGCGCCGATCGCCAGCCGAACAGAAATCTCGCGCATGCGCCCGGTCCCGCGGGCAAGCAACATGTTTGCCACGTCGGCACACGCGATCAGCAAGACAAACCCGACGGCCGCCCATAAGGCGGCGAACAGCGGTCTCATGCTATAAGCGCCCGTAATTTGGGCAATCGACCGTACATCCGCGGTGAGACCGCCGTTGGTATCGGGATATCGCTTCGCGAGATTTCCCGCGAGATTGCTCAACTCACTCCGGGCGGCTGCGATGCTGGTTCCTTCGGCCAAACGGCCAAACAGCGTTACGCTGCGGTTGTCGCGGCGCTCCAGCCGGGCATCCGGAATCAGGGTGGTCCACAGGTCGGTGTCTTCCGGAAACCGCTTACCGGGCGGCATCACGCCGATGATGGTCCTCGGTATATCGTTTACGCGGATTGTCTTCCCCAGGATCGACGAATCTTTGCCGTACCGGTCTAGCCAAACGTGGTATGCCAATACCACGACGAGTGGCGCGCCGGGACTCTCATCTTCGGGGAGGAAACCGCGGCCAATTACAGGTCTCTGTTCCGACACAAAGAACCCGTTGGCCGATATTTGCGCGCAGTAATAGCGCTCCGGGAGTGTCTTGCTATCGCTCAGATTTACGGATGCGAACTGGTATGCAGCCAATCCGGCAAGCGATTTCGTCTGTGTACGGAGATCATGGAAATCGGGATACGACACGCCGAATCCTTGGCGATGGGACGGATCGGTCAAGCCGACTAAAACGACCCGATCCACGTGATCCAATCCCAAGTTCCAGGAAAAAGCCCCGTTCGCAATCGTAAAAACTGCGGTATCGGCTCCAATACCCAGCGCCAGGGCGATAACGGCCACCAGAGTGAAAGCCGGAGTTTTGGCGAGCATGCGAACGGCATAGCGAACATCCCCCCAGCAGCTTTCGAAACAGGAGAAGCTCCACAGATCACGGCATCGCTCTTTTAGCGCGGTCGCATTCCCGACGCGGCGTTGTGCTTCCGCGCGATTACCCGATTCTTCCGTTTTCATCTCGAGATGAAAACGTAGCTCGTCTTCGAGATCGCGATCCAATTGACGGCGGCGCAAAAGCGTCCTGAGCTTTTTGCCGAGCCTCATCATGCAGTCTCCATCACTCGCGCTATCGCTTCGGCCAGGCGCTTCCAATTAGCTGCTTCCGCTTGCAGTTGCTTTCGCCCGCCTGCGCTGAGGCGGTAGTATTTCGCACGGCGATTATTGGCCGATTGCCCCCATTCGGAATCGATCATTCCGTCCAATTCCAGCCGATGCAGAGCCGGATAAAGTGATCCCTCCTCGACGCGCAAAACCTCCTCAGAGATTGCCTGAATGGACTGGGCGATTCCGTAGCCGTGCGTGGGGCCTCTGGCAAGCGTCTTCATAATCAGCATGTCGAGCGTACCTTGGACCAGCTCACCCTCGGACCTCCTTTTCCCGGCTCCCATAGATGCTTGATAGGAGTATGCGCTTCGTCTCGGCAACTGTCAAGCGCAAATCGAATCCTAGGAATTCAAGGCCGCAGGCGCGGTCCTCTGTAACGCGGAGATCTTATAGCGGTGATTCGGCATGGATGTCTCGCATCCCGCAGACGTGAACTTCATCGCGCGAATTCCGCCTGGATAATGCTCAGGTCATCGCCTCATCAGCCGATCTTCTCCTCCAGCTCAGCCCAGCGGCCATAAAGCTGATCCACCAATAGCTGCGCCTTCTCCATCTCCTGGAACCCTTCGCGAAGACGTTGTGCATCTCCGAAAACCGCTGGATCTTCAAGCGCCGCCTGCTTCGCCGCCAGCTCGCGCTCTGCTTCCACGATTCGCCCCTCAATGGTGTCGCGGTCGCGGCTGTCCAGATACGAAAGCTTTTTCTTCGATGACGAGGAAGCCGGATCGAGTGGCGCACTCGATGTCGCGGCGCCGGCGTCTCTTGCTTTCGCTCGTTTCCGTTCCGCTTGCCGGCTCTCCCATTGCGAGTAGTCGGCGAAGTGCTCTACGGATCCGTCGCCGTCCAGCCCCCAGACCACGGTGGAAATCCGGTCCAGCAGGTAGCGATCGTGTGTCACCAGAACCAGCGCTCCGCGAAATTCAGCAAGGCTCTCCTCCAGGATTTCGAGCGTTGGGATATCGAGATCGTTCGTGGGCTCGTCGAGCAGTAGCACATCCGCGGGCTCGAGCATCAGCTTTGCAATCAGCACGCGAGCGCGTTCACCACCCGAC
>JAVKSW010000173.1:4914-5951 GCA_039583505.1 Bryobacteraceae bacterium
CCGACAGCCTTCCCACCGGTTGATTCAATTGTTCATTCGAGAACAAGAAGCGTGCCGCCCATGACGCCACGTGAATGGAACGGTCTTGATACAGTACAGAATCGCTGTCCGGCGCCAGTGCGCGCCGCAAGGTGAGATTCGGATCGAGTGGACGATTCTGATCGAAATAGACAATGCGTAGCGAGGCTGCGCGGCTGATCTCGCCGCCGCCCGGTTCCATTTCACCTCGCAGCAGGCGCAGTAGCGTCGTCTTCCCGCTGCCATTTGCGCCGACCAGCCCGATGCGCGTTCCGCTGCTGACCACCCCATTCACGCGATCGAGCACCAGGCGCTCGCCGAACCCGTAGCTGACGTCTTTCAATTCAATCAGGCGCTTGGTTTTGCGTCCCGTCGCGACGAAGTCCAGGTCCGCGGTGGCCGTGCGGGTCCTCGACTTCAACTCGCCAAGCTCGCCGATCAGTTCGTGCGCGTTGTCGATCCGTGCCTTCGCTTTCGTCGCGCGAGCCTTCGGACCCCGGCGCAGCCATTCCATTTCCGTGCGAACACGGTTTTCGAGAGCTTCCTGATGTTTCGCCTGAGCCGCCAGAAATTCGCCCTTCTTCTCGAGAAATGCACTGTAGTTTCCCGCCACGCGCAGCACTCCTTCCGGATACGTCCGATTGAGTTCAGCCATGCTGGTCGCTACGTTTTCCAGAAAGTAACGGTCGTGGCTCACCACCACCGAGGCGAACCCGGAGTTCTGCAAAAGCTTCTCCAGCCAATCGATTCCGGCCAGATCCATGTGGTTCGTAGGCTCATCGAGCAAAAGGATTTCGGGGTCGGCAATCAAAGCCTCCGCGATTGCCAGACGTTTTCGCCACCCGCCGGAGAGAGTGGCGGCTTCGGCGTCCGGAGCGACAAAACCTGCGCGGCCCATGGTTTCCTCTTCGCGTCCTCGCTTCTCGGAATCCGGCACGCTGGAACGCTCGAGCGCCGCTCTTAAAACCGCTCTCACCGTATCGCCCGGTTGAAAGTGCGACTCCTGTGCCACATAGCTT
>JAVKSW010000174.1:0-5924 GCA_039583505.1 Bryobacteraceae bacterium
GCACGCGGTCGCGATCTCACCAAACAGCGGCCCCTTCTGCACCTGTATTTTAAGCTCAGCGTCTGCGGCGTCGTAGTCTGGCGCCGCTTCGAATTCTATTCGGTAAATGGAGAATAAGAAGGCGTACAGTGTCGTCAGCGCTCGCTGCCAGCATTCCACGTTCGCTTGCGAGACCAGGAATGCTCCCCTGGTAGCCGCTGCGAGTTCTGCAAGTACACTATCGCGCTTCGCAGCGATTACATGAATAGTGAAGCCGCCCCTGCACGCACGTTGCTTGATGGCTTCCAGCCGCTCCTGCTGGAATCGGCCAGACGGGTCTGAGTCGATAATAATCACATGGGCTGCGCCTTGCTTGATCTGTGTTCCGTTAGGCACGAACGGCGGCGAGGTAAGCAGCAAGTCGAAGCTTGCGTCGAACTGAATCGGTTTCCTCGCCTGCATCTGTGTTCTGAAAAAATCCTCCAGCTCTAACGAGTTCCGTAGAAAGCGCAGGTTGTAGCCGGATGCAGTCTGCTGGGCGCCCCCGCATTCCACGAACGCCCAATAATCTGTGTGCCGCTTGTGTCCGGAGAACTGCGAGAAAAAGGCGCGCCATTTGTTCCGAATGCTGTTCCCCGCGGCATCGGCGGCAGGCACGGCGAAAGCGATGCTGACTGTATGAGGCGGGGCTTCATTCGAAATGTCGTAGTGCTCCACTGGTGCGGAATTAACCGTCACGCGGAAATCAGTCGGTAACAGTGTTGAGAGGGAACTACTCTGTTGCGACACCACTCCCACGCGCAAGATATGGCTGGCGGAAAGTTCGGAGTTTTCATTCCCACGCTTGTGAGCAGTGTTCCCCGATGGCGTCTTCCAGGCCCGGGTTCCTTGCTCCTCGGAAAAAATCACGAGTTGAAGGGTTTCCAGAGGGGCGAATCGCGCTTCTTCTAACTTCTCGACCGCTTGTGCCGCATTCGCTTTCACGAGTGAACTCGCGTCGTTGAGCAAGGGCATCAAATACGGACGGAACCGGTCGTCGCCCGTTTCGCGCATGACCCATGCTGCCGTGGCGCGGAACTTCTCTTCCGGATGCCGGGTCATCGCAGTAATCAGGGGGATACAACCGCACTCGCCCTGGCGATATAGCCCCAGCAGCGCGTTGCCAATCACCCGATTGCTTTCATCCTGGAGGGATTCCCACAGGCGCGCGCGCAGGCGCTCCGGTATTCCCGGCTCCCATAACGCTTCGAGCGCATTTGCACGCACACGTTCGTCGCTTTCGTTGCGCGTTTGCTCCAGCCACTCATACTGTCGGCTCATTTTTCCTACGAGGACAGCGGCCTTGGACCGTATTCTCGCATTCGGATGTTTCAAAAGCTGCGCTACCAGGGGAAGCAGCCGCATACTGTTACTCTTGATCCCGAAGACCTGGAGGAAGCGCAGTCCGCAATCTGGTTTCTCCAGACTGAGCCCCCCCTTGCAGTCCACGCCGAAGACCCCTTTGAACAGATTCAGCTCGACCGAAGGTTCGATTTTCCTCAACCGTTCAATGAGCGAGCAAGCCTCCTCCTCGCTGAGAAAAGAGGGGTCGCAGAGCAGTCCGGTGAGTGCTTTACTGCCGGAAATCAGCCATAGGAGATGGCGGTAGGCCGGGCCGTCTTTCATCCCGCGCAATACTGGCCCAAGCTGCTGGCACAAGGTGGCGGGATCACTCTCAATCCAATCTCTCAGCGTCTTTGCCGTTGACGCGGGATTGGCCGCGAATTGATCTAAGATGAGCGCGAGGGTCGGCAAATGATCTTATCGGTCCATCGAACATTCTGCAAGCTGGTGCGCTAACTCCAGCGAGCCAGATTTTTCCTTCGACCGTTGCTTGCACATTCGTCAACGGCGAATGCTTAGATCTCCTCAGGTGCCTGTCTACAGTGGTGTCTGGCCGCCCGTAATCCCATAAACCTCACCTGTCACAAAGCGCGCCTCGTTCGAGGCGAGAAACACGTACAATGGCGCAATCTCAACCGGCTGAGCGGCGCGCTCGAACGATGTGTCCTGGCCGAACTTCTTTACTTTTTCCTCTGGCATCGTGGCCGGAATCAATGGCGTCCATACCGGGCCGGGAGCTACTGCGTTCACACGAACTCCTTGTTTCATTGCGAGCTGCGAAAGCCCTTTTGTGAAATTCGCAATAGCCGCTTTGGTCGCCGCGTAGGGAAGCAGATTCGGGCTCGGGTCGAATGCCTGAATAGAAGCTGTGTTGATAATCGCGCTACCCGGTTGCATGCGCGGCAGCGCGGCGCGACACAGCCAGAATAGAGCATACACGTTGGTCTTGAGCGTACGATCGAATTCATCGGTCGTGAACTCTTCGATGCTGTCGTGCGTCATCTGAAATCCCGCGATATTGGCCAACAGGTCCAGGCGGCCAAATTCCGCAATCACGCGATCGACCATGCCGGCGCAGTGCTGTTCGTCCCGAATATCGCCTGGCAGCTTGAGTCCTTGCCGGCCCGCTTTTCGTATCCACGCCAATGTTTCAGCTGCGTCCCGCTCTTCTTCGGGTAAATAGCTTATGGCCACCTCGGCACCCTCGCGTGCAAAGGCGATAGCGACGGCACGGCCGATCCCACTGTCGCCCCCAGTGATTAAAGCTACGCGTTGTTCCAGGCGACCCAGACCCTCGTACGTTTCTTCCCCGTGGTCCGGCTTCACTTTCATCTCGGATGTAGGTCCGGGGTGCTCGATTTTATTTTGACCGTACTCCGGCTTAGGGCCCTTTGATTTCGGATCGGCAGGCCGTGGATCTTGAATAGGCGTCTTGTCGTTCATAGTGTGCGTTGTGGATAGATCGCACGTTAGATGCACTGTCCTTCCAGCGGGTGACGTTCCCCGCCGTGCGTAACATCGCCAGCATTTCAAAGGTTCGTGCGGTTTGCAAACTCCCGTAGCAATCCCAGGCCGCATTCAGTCGCCGGTTCGGGTCTACAGCATGCAGGCAGCTTTCGCTGTTTTCCGCCCTGATTAGTTGAAGGAATCCAATGTACCACCACTTAAAGAAACTCATGTACACGGTAAATGTCGGCACGCCAGACCCGCGTTTCGGCAACATGTTGCTGGAACAGTTCGGCGGGGCCAACGGAGAATTGGCCGCGGCAATGCAGTATTCCATCCAGGGATGGAACTGCGATGATCCTGATCGAAAAGATTTGCTGATGGATATCGGCACAGAAGAGCTGAGCCATCTTGAAGTCGTGGGAACGCTCGCTCGCATGCATTTGAAACCGATGAAGGCTGACAGGGACGCGGCACATGCCGATCCTCTGATCGCGATCGCCGGCGGCGGCGGAGTTTCGTTGTTCAATTCCATGGGCGACCCCTGGACAGCGGACTACTTGAAAATCACGGGAGAGCTCGACGTCGATCTCCGAAGCAACATCGCCGCGGAGGCGCGAGCAAAGATCGTCTACGAACGCCTAATCGATTTCTGCGACGACCCTGGGACAATCGATGCTCTGCAGTTTCTGATGACTCGCGAGATCACGCACATGAAGGCCTTCACCGCGGCTCTCGAGAGCATGGGCAAACCGATATTTTCCATTGGCAGGATTCCTCCCACGCCTGGGCTGGTCAATCAATATTTCAACGACTCCACGGGAGTAGGCGACCGAGGCGAGCCAGACGCGCGTGGACCCTGGAATGAAGGTGGTGACTGGCAGTTTGTACACGCGCCTGCGTTTCAGGAGTTGGAATCGGAGAAAGCTGGTACGCGAACGGCCACAAGTGGTTCCGGCAATGGTGACCACGCTCCGAGTGGTAGTTCCCAAGGGAACGGCGCTCGCGAACAAAGGACAAAGCAAGCCGTGAGCCGTAAACCTACCGCAAAGAAGTAATCACGAAAGGATTAGTAAACAAATGCCACAGGTAAGAGAGTTGCTGGTCGAAGAATTGCAGGATCTGCTCCACGCGGAAGGTCAATTAGTCGCGGCTTTGCCGAAGATGGCGAACGCCGCACACCACCCGAAAATAAAAGAAGCTTTCGAGAAACACCTTGCGCAGACACGCGGGCACGTGGAACGGCTAAAAAAGGCCTTTGAGCTGCTTGGGGAAAAAGCAGAACCGAAGCCGTGTAAAGCGATGATGGGCCTGGTACAAGAAGGGCAGGAGAAGATCGACGAGAGCGAGGAGAAGGAAGAGCTCGCATCCGACCTGTCGCTGATCACCGCCGCGCAAAAGGTGGAGCATTACGAGATTTCAGGTTATGGCACGGTTCGCAGCTTGGCGCGCCTGATTGGTGAAAAAGAGGTCGCCACTCTGCTGACTCACACCCTGGGCGAAGAGGAAAGCACGGACCATCTTCTGACAGAACTCTCCAAGCCGCTGCTCCAGCAGGCCAGACTGGACGAGTTCGAAGAAGAGGCGGAAGAGGCCCAGACCGCCCGCGCGTAACGCTTGGGTCTCGTTCAAAGTCTCAGCTTCTTCTCATACACATCAGGCAAGTCGTTTTCCATCAGAACGACGTCGTCCGGCTGCAGATTCGCCTGCAGCCAACTTTGTGCCGATGCGAAATTGGGGCAGGGAAGGATCGTGCCATTTGGGTTCGTGCTGGCGTACGCGCTTGTTAAGGCCTTGATTCTTTCCGGAACTACCGCCAATAAAACATCTACCTGCTGTCCAGCCAACTCTCCAATCTTCCGGTGCTGCTCATCGTGAGCCGGGCCGAGTTCAACCATCCCGGGCGTGATTAGGATACGCCGGCCGCCGCTCTGAGCCAGTGTGCTCAGCAGCTTTAACGCCGAAGCGAAGCCTGCTGGATTTGAATTGTAAGCATCGTCGATAATGCGAGCGCCCCCTGGTTCCGTCCTCAATTCCAGTCGATGACTAATCTGCGGGACGGACGCAAGCGCGAGGATCGCGTCATCCGGCGATACGCCCAATGTGCAAGCCGCCGCGAACGCGATAGCCATATTCGAGATGTGATGTTCTCCGTAAATGGGTGCTCTCAAAACGTAGGAACTGCCTTTCCAGACCACGGCAGCCTCAATTCCGGTCTCCGTTTGCGCCGTCGATATAAGCCGCAGCAAACAACCCGCCGCGGATCCGGCAACAATTGTGTTCTCCCGGTGCAGGTTCACGAAACTTCTTGCCGGTTCGACCTCGAGCACCTGTTCGGCGACGATCACTGTCCCACTTTTCGCCACCACCGCCTCGGCAAGCTCAAACTTCGTCTTCGCGACCGTCTCGAGCGTTCTGAAGCGCTCATAATGAGCCATTCCGATGGCCGTGATAATGCCTAAATCGGGAGGCGCCAAGTGACAGAGTCGCGCGATCGAGCCTGGTCCGTATGCTCCCATCTCGCACACAAAAAACCTATGGTTTGACCCGAGTTGCTCGCGGACCACTCTCGCGATTCCCATCGGCGTATTTACGCTTCCTGGCGTAATCAACGTGGAAGCCTGCATCTCCAGGATGTGCCCCAGTAAATGCTTGGTCGACGTTTTTCCATATGAGCCGGTGATGCCAACAATGGTCGGTTTGAGTTTTTGCAGTTTTCCGTGCGCTTCAATCCAAAAGCGTTTCTGAATTTTGTTCTCATAGGGCGTAGTCAGCAGATTGCCCGTAACGAGAGCGAGCGGTACGAGTTGAACGAGAATTATCCAGATGACGACACGAAGCTCCGCGTATGCGAGCGACAGCGCTGCGATGGTGAGGAGCGCGAACGCCGACCAGTAAATCCTCCTCGCCCGCCCCGTCATCACCAACTTCTTCTTTGAGGCGGTGCGCGGGTCCTTTTCGAAACTCTTCAGCACCAGAAAGCCAAGTGCGACAAGCGCTCCGGATATCAACGTTCTTAGGAAACCGGCGAGTTCGAGTAACCCGATAACAGCAATCAGCAGCGTGGCTCGCCTATCGAATGCCCACCGCGCAACCAGCCAGTGAAGGAATCGCGC
>JAVKSW010000175.1:0-5923 GCA_039583505.1 Bryobacteraceae bacterium
CCGGGAACCCTTATAACGGCGTGGTCATCCCGGGGTTTAGCGGCTTTCCCAGCTCGGCACAAGGACGTGTGCTCGCGGCCAGCTCTCCCATTTGCGACGGCGCATCTTGTAACGGCCTGTTTAATCCGAACATGTCCAAGTCCTATATCAATACCGTTAGCCCGGTTCAGCCGCGTCTCGGAATCGCGTACCAGGTTGATTCCAAAACGGTAATTCGCGCAGGTATTGGCGAGTTTGTGACCCGCATGCCCCTGCTCGATAATATTTTTCCCGGTGGCAACTCTCCCTTTCAGCCCTTCGTCACGGTGTACAACGTGAACGTCAACAATCCGGGCGCTTCCTTGACGAGCGGTATAGCCGCGCCCATCACGATGACAAGCCTGAACCCGCATCTGCAGCAGCCGGAAGCCTGGAACTGGAATTTCACCGTGGAACGGCAAATGTTCTGGAACTCGGTGTTCTCGGTGGCCTATGTGGCGCACCGCGGACTTCATGGCTGGGACGTATATGACATCAACCAACCAACGGCAGGGGCCTTGCTGGCTAATCCCACCGCCAATGTGAATCAGTTGCGTCCCTATAAAGGATTCGCCGAAATCCAGGAAGAAGAGAGCGTGGTGAACTCCATGTATAACGCCCTGCAAGTCTCGTGGAACCGGCAGTTCACGGCGGGTTCCATGTTCCAGGTCAACTACACATACTCCAAGAGCATGGATAACAGCTCGAATTACCGGGACATCGTTCCCGATACCTACAACACCCTCAACCTGTGGGGTCCTTCGGAGTACGACGAGCGGCACATGCTGCTTATTAATTATTCGTACGAGCTGCCGTTCCTGAAGAACCACAGCAGTCTCGCCGGCAAGCTGCTGGGCGGTTGGACCATCAGCGGCGCCATGCAATTCCAGACCGGCTGGCCTTGCAGCATCGGAACAAACAACGATTTTGCCGGCGTCGGAGAGTACGGCAGCTTCGGCTGCGGCGCCCCCGACGGTCAATTCTGGTATCTGAACGGGCCGCCGACGCTCAACGGCAATTTCGCCGGGCCCAGGGGCACTGCCAAGTATTTCACCGCCAGCGTGACTCCGCCCGCACCGGGCACGTTCAATCTTCAGGAGGGCGTGCGTGACGCCATTTACGGTCCCGGTTTCCAGGATTGGAATCTGATGCTCTTCAAGAGATTCATGGTGAATGAAAAGAACTGGTTCGAATTGCGCGCCGAAGCCTATGATTTCATCAATCACCCGAACTGGGCAGGAACCAACCAGAATGGCGGGCCGCAGTTCAATCCGACGGCGGGCACCTTCGGCGAAGTAACCGGCAAGAGCGATTTGGCTCGACAACTTCAGCTCTCGCTGCGGTATCAGTTCTGAAACAAAGACAGTCCTAATGCACCTCCGGCGGGGCGCCTAAGCGCTCCGCCGGAGTGTTACTCTCTGACGCTCAGACCTTCGGCACTGGTCCAGACCGCGGCTAATCGCCGCGTAGCACCTCTTCATGTCCTCTCATAAAAGCTCGATCGTGCGATTTGGAACAGAATGCGTACCGTTACTAACTGCACGCGTTTAAGTACCTTATCCGTGCACTTCATTGAGTCGGTCGCCATAGACTAGATTGACGGCTAATTAGTTTCAAAGAAATTGAACGTCGATCTCCTGGAGGAAGAATTTTGATCCGCATTTTTCATCTTGTGCTATTTTCCGCAATTGCTGCGCTGCTGTGTAGCTCGACCGCTTTAGCGGATACAATCGGTGGCCCTGGCAGCAGTTGCGCAACCTGCGACGGAGCCGCTTACACCCTGACTTACAGTGGAAGTCCCATATCGACTACCAGCAACACGCAGACATTCCAGATTACGTTAGACGTGAATGACAGCTCCTATACCGGGGGCGGTTCGTTTTTAAACGCCATCGCCATCAAAGTAGACGCCCCATCACATCTCGATTCAGCGTCGCTGGTCTCTGCCCCCAGCGGATTTTCCTATATGGCAGGGCTGGGATTGGACGCAAACGGGTGTCACGGCGGGAGCGGAGGATTTCTGTGTTCCGAATCGTCAACCAATGGCGTTTCGGTTTTGGGAGGACCCTACGATTTCGTTTACGACGTTACTGTAGATACCGGCACGCTGTTCACGGGCACGAATGCGGCTAGCATCAAAGCCCGCTACGTGGACGCTAACGGTAGCAAGGTGGGCGCTTTGCTGTCGGAGAACATCACTCTGCAAGTAGCAAGTGTTCCCGAACCAGCCTCGATCCTCGTCTTGGCCGTCGGCTTGGCGGGGGTGGGTCTCTTCCGGAAGAAGCTCATCGCGGCACGCCGCGCAATGTGATTATCGTCATACGATCCGTCCTGCGCGTTCGCCGATTAAGCCTGCCTGGGGGCGCGCAGTACGGCCAAGGAGCTGTTCGAATAGCCTCAGCCCCGGCGATCGATTTCGGTCACCGGGGCTGAACTTATTTTCGCGAGAGATCCTTTGCCATAGTTTAATGCACCGTCGTGCCTTTGCGGCTGTCCTCAGCCAGCTTCGCCACCGCCGTGCGATCGATCTCCAGCCCTTCTTTCCAGACGCCTGCAATCTTACGCGTGCACAGGATGTCCTCGGTAGGATCGCCATCCACCAGCAGCAGGTCCGCACGCCGCCCCACTTCTACTCGCCCTCGATCGATGAGGCCGAACTGCAAGGCAGGGTTTACGGTGGCCGCTTCGAGCGCCTCGGCCGGAGTCAGGCCCGCGCGCGTCAGCAGCAAAAGTTCCTGATGTAGGCTCGCTCCGAAGCCGGTGCCGGGGTTCGGCGAATCGGTACCCGCGAGAATAGGCACGCCGGCGCTATGGAGCGCTTTGACGGTCGCCAACGCGTAGGGGAAATGACTCTCCTGGGCGACCTTTGCCGGGAACCGCACGTTGAGTATCTGGATTGACCAGCCGAAAAGATACGGTTTGAAACGCGGATTGACCGCAAGTTGCGCGCCTATCGCTTCGCCGGCCGCCTCCTGAAGCACCGAAAGGGTAGGAGTATCGGAAACGTGGTGCGACGCCGCTTCGAGAATAAACTCCGGAGTAGGCGCGGTTGCATCGAAGATGTGCTCGATACAGTCGGCTCCCGCGCGAACAGCTTCGAGCGCCTCTTTTTCGCTACCGATGTGAACGGCCGTCAGCTTATTCCGCTTGTGTGCTGCCGCGACCACTTGTTTCAACTGATCGAATGTCAACGTCGGAAAACGGTGCTCGTCGAAGATCTTGATGTAGTCGGAGCCTTCCGCAATGCGCGCGTCCACGAAAGCCTGTATATCGTCGCTGGGCCGTAACGTCGGGAACGCACCGGGAGGAGCCATCTCCGAGGGCGCGCCACCGGTCACCGTGACGCCAATGATCGCCGAGCGAAAATCAGCGGCGTTCTTCAGCTTTCCCTCTTTCAGTTCGCTTCGCAATGGCGTAATCTGATCGGGGAAGTTGAACATGTCGAGCACGGTCGTAACCCCGAGAGCGGCGGCCTGCTCGAGAGAATCGGCGTGCGAGATGTGCGCGTGCGCATCGATCAATCCAGGCAGTAATGTTTTGCCTTTGCCCTCGACGACCTGCGCGTTCGGCGGCGTCGCTATCGACGCGCCCGACACCTCGCGAATCATGCCGCCCGCGATGACCACTGTCTGGTTGCGCAGCATGCGGTAGCCATCGAACACATCGACGTGAGCGAAGACCACCGGCTCAGCCTGCGCGAATAGCAAGCTCGAAAGAAAGGCGAGACCGAGAGTGAAGCGGGTAAACACCTTGCGTGAATTCTACTAAAGTTCACCCGCTCAGGTCGGCCGCTTGCTTTACCGCGGAAGTGGGGAACGGAGCAGCCAAGCCGAGTCGTATCATGGGCTCGATGTATCGCGCCACTGCTGTTGCGGCGGTTTCGTTGTGTCTTGCCGCAGCCGCTTTCCCCGCTCGCTCGTTTCAACAGGAACCTCCTGCTCACCCGCAGGAGCCCAAACGCCCCTTTCCCTACGCGGAGGAGGGAGTTCGCTTTCGCAATCCAAAGACAAGCGACGTAACGCTGGCAGGCACGTTCACGAAACCCAAGTCCGAGGGACAGTTCCCCGCCGTGCTGCTGATCACCGGTGCCGGCCCGCAGGATCGCGATGAGACAATCGCGGGACAGAAGCCGTTTCTGGTGCTCGCGGATTATCTGACACGTCGCGGGATTGCCGTTTTACGGGTGGATGACCGCGGAACAGCGAAATCGACCGGGAACTTCGATAAGGCGACAACCGCGGATTTCGCTTCGGACGCTGAAGCCGAAGTCCATTATCTGATGGGCCGGAAGGACGTGGACCAAAAGCATATTGGCCTGATCGGCCACGGCGAGGGAGCAATTATTGCTCCAATGGTCGCCGTCAGGATGCCGCAGATCGCGTTCGTCGTTTTGCTGGCAGGCACCGCCGTTCCGGGAGAACAAGTCCTGCTGGCGCAAACCGAGCGCGCCGAGCTGGCGGCGCATATTCCGACGGATCAGGTGGACGTCGATGAAAGGATCGGCAAGATGCTGTACGGGATGGTTCTCAAGGGCCGGAGCGAAGCGGATATGCGCGCGACGCTGAACAGGCTTCCGGAGGATTATCGTCCGTACCTTGAATCGTGGCAAAGACAACTTCCTCGCCTGCAGGCGCCCTGGCTGCGCTTTTTTCTGAGCTACGATCCAGCCCCGACGCTCGAGAAAGTGAAATGCCCGGTGCTTGCGCTCGAGGGGACAAAGGACATGCAGGTGGTGCCTAACCAGAACGTTCACGCCATGAAGGCAGCACTCGCACGCGGCGGCAATCACGATTCCGAGGTAGTTCTTCTGCCCGGCCTCAATTACATGTTTCAAACCGCGAAGACAGGTTTGGGCTGGGAATACGCGAGGATTCAGGAAACCATTTCGCCGGTCGTGCTGAACAAAATCGGCGATTGGATCGAAAAACACAGTGCTTCCTAGGCCGCACTGTTATGGCACGATACGAGCCGTCTTAATGGAGTCGAGCTTGGGGAAGTGTTCCTCGAGATAGGGGTTGCCGTTTCCCCCGATCGCCGCCTGATCGGGTCCGCTGCCATTGGGCGGCCCGTCGCCATAGCCCGTGTACAAGTTCATGACGCTGTCCATGCCCTGAATCACCTCTCCAAAAGGAGTGAAGCCCTGCGGGTCAAGGCTGCCGCTGTTGTCGCCGAGATTGATGAACACCTGCGTGGTTCGCGAGTCCGGCCCAGCGGCCGCATACACGACGGTGCCGATCTTATTGCTCACTTTCGGAGGATCGTCTTTGATAGGTGTCTGGCTCCAATCCTTGTTCACTTTCGGATCGCCGTTGATGCCCCATTGCACGATGAATCCTGGCAAGGCGCGGAAGAAGTAGTTCCCGTCATAAAAATGCGCGTTCGTCAGTTGATAGAACCGATCGGCTCCCAGGGGCGACCAATCGCGATGAACGAGAATCATCACCTCGCCCTTGGTCGTATCCAGTCGCACTTTAAATTGCGCGGGCGCGGGTTTCATTTCGGCGCTCTTCTTGCCGCCGCAAGACACGGAGAGCGCCAGCAAACCGGCGAGCAGAGCGGTGACCATACCCGATCGGATCATTTCGCATCCCTCCAATTGGGTCCGCTGCCGACATCCACTAACAGAGGAACAGACAATTCGTAAACACCTTCCATTTCCGTTTTAACAAGCTGCTGCAATCGCTCTGTTTCCTGCGGCGGAGCTTCAAAAACGAGTTCATCATGCACTTGCAGAAGCATACGCGACTCGAGTCTTTCCTCCTGAATCCGGTGCGAAATACGGATCATCGCGAGCTTAATAAGATCCGCCGCCGTGCCCTGCAGTGGCGTATTTACGGCGGTGCGCTCGGCGAAAGAGCGTGCAGCGGGATTGCGGCTTTGCATGTCCGGTATGGGCCGACGGCGT
>JAVKSW010000176.1:0-5920 GCA_039583505.1 Bryobacteraceae bacterium
GAATTTCGACATCTCTTCCCACCCGGCTTCTTCCGCCGCCGCGCCGCATCCAATTCCGCCCGTACCTAACGGAGATTAGCGAGCGCATCTTGCGGAAGCGCGTAGAATCGCCTCGAGGCTTTGTCCACGTCTTCATCTGTCGTGGACCAGTTACTCACGCTGATGCGCATGGCCGTGCGATTTTTCCAAACCGTGCCGCCGCACCAGCAGGTTCCCTCCTCTTGAATCGCCGCGATCGTGCGCTCAGTTCGTTCCGGAGTGCCGAAAGACACCAGAACCTGGTTAAGCAGCACTTCCTTGAGCACTTCATATCCGGCGTCCCGCAGACCCGCGGCGAACCGGCGTGCCTGGCCGCAATTGCGCTCGACGATCTCGGCGAACCCACGCCGGCCAAGATCGCAGAGCTGCGTAGACCGGTATTGCTCTGGCTCGGCGCGATTCTTCGGGTACAAGCTTGTGCGGATGCCGCTGGTCGCTGGTCGCGACGATATACGCCGCCGCCAGCGACATTGCGCTTCGATGCGCAGCTTCATCGGAGCAAAAAACAATCCCGCAATCGTAGGGCACGTTGAGCCACTTGTGCGCGTCCGTCGCGATAGAATCCGCCAGCGGAACGCCTTCCAGGAGCTTTGCGCACTGAGGCGATGCCGCTGCCCAGAGACTGAACGCGCCACCCACATGCAGCCAGACATTGTGTTCTTTCGCGATCTGCACGATTTCGCTTCGACGTGGTGCTGGACGCTCGAAAGCAGACTGATGACGTTACCCGGCACTTACTGGACCTTTAGCGCGGCGAATCGGACTGGGAGCCTGCAGTCGGCCTCTCAAACCGATGAAAAAAGCTGGACTGCAAATAGTGCGGGCGGCCCCGGTCATTGGCGACGCGGCGGGCGAGATCGCCGAGGAATGAGTCGAACTGCGCGGCGGCGGCGGTATCCACGGGCTGGGACAGATCGTCCTGCGTCGAGTGATATCGCTGAGCAAGCCAATGACGCCACGCCGTGTATTCGGGTGAGCCCGCGGTCCAGCCGAACTTCATCGCCAGAGCAGGGATGCCGGCCTGGACGAAACTGTACTGGTCGGTGCGGATGAAGGAGTTGCGGTCGGGTTCGGGATCAACTGCGATTTCGATGTGGTGCTCGGCGCCGACGGCGCGCGCGTCATCGGCGAGAGTCGATTCCTGAAGACCCTGCACGTGCAACTTCTTCAGCGGGAAAAGCGGCATGAACATGTCCATGTTCAGGTCGGCGACAATGCTCGATTCGGGGACGGTCGGGTGACCGGCGAAAAAGCGCGAGCCGAGCAAACCTTTTTCTTCTCCTGTGAAAACGAGAAACAACAGGGAGCGCTTCGGACGAACGGGATTGGCGGCAAACATTTTCGCGATTTCGATGACGGAGGCCACACCGGAAGCGTCATCCATGGCGCCGTTGTAGATGGTCTTTCCGTGAATGGGGGCGCCAATGCCCAAGTGATCGAGATGCGCTGAAACGATGACGTACTCGTTCTTGAGAACAGGGTCTGAGCCTTCGAGTTTGGCGACGATGTTTGGCGATTCGACAGAACTCTTCTCGACGGCAACGGTCGCGGTTAGGCTCTTGCGCAAGGGGAAGCGCGGCAGCGGCTTTTGCACATCTGCGAGCGTGAGGATTTCGGCAAATGTGTGGCCAGTTCCCGCGAACAACTTTTCGGCTTCCGCGGGATTGAAGGTGGCGGAGAACATGGGCGCGCGCTGATCAGCAAGCGCAGGATGGCGCTTCGCGATCGCACCATCCGCCGATGTAGGTGCAAGGCGCATACCGGGCTGGGTGGAACTGCTGGCGATGCGCTCCCAGGGAAAGTCCATCGACTTCGGCGTCGGGATTGTGATGACGCCGAGCGCGCCCGCATCGACGAGTGCTTTGCGCAGCGGCGCCGTGCGCGCGAACGATTTTAGCGCGGTCGGCAGATCGGCAGGGCCTCCGTTCACGCAAACGACGATCTTGCTTTTGAGCGAGGTCCATGGCACTTCGGACGAATTGAAATCGTCGTAATTCGATTCCGGAAGATGCAGGCCGTAACCAATGAATACAAGCGGGGCGGTGACGGAGCGCGGTTGGGTACCGCGAGCAGAGAGGACCGCGTCCGTGCCGATGAGGAGCGGCTCCGTTTTTCCGTCAACGACCAACGCCATTGCAGACTGGGCAGGCAGGACGCGCGTGACGTCAAACTTGACGGGCTGATACCAGTCATTGGTTCCGGCGGGTTGGAGACGAGCGGCGTCGAACTGCGACGTGACATATTTGGCGGCGCGCAGGTAGCCTGCGGACCCCGTGAGGCGGCCTTCCATGTTGTCGTCCGCCAGGATTCTCACCTGGTTCCACCACGCTTGTCCAGCGGCCTGATCGGCGCGTGTGACCGGAACGCCCTGGGCAAGAACCGCTGCGGGCAGCAGCGCGAATGAGAGGAAGGCACGAAGCATCTTTTCGATCATGGTAGCTGAGTGCCGGATCTGTTGGCCACGTTGGTGAGGAGGGCGGATGCTACGCTCGTTTGCTGGGGAGTTAAGGAAGAGATGATGAAGCGAGCCATTTTCTGGAAGGGCCTGCCGGCAATCGTCGCATCATCAGCGGGGAGCGCGAAGGCTCCTTTATCGTGAACGTGAGAGAAATCAGGCGTGCGCCGTTACTCGACCGAACCTGAACGACGTGCGCGCCGCGGATGCCTCTGACTACCCGAGGCATGGAGTCGCTGGTTGGATGGGTATCGCAGTACGGCTATGCCGGTCTCTTCAGCTTACTCGTGTTGGGCATCGTCGGCTTGCCGGTACCGGATGAAACACTGCTGGTGTTTTCCGGCTACCTGATTTCGAAGGGACGCCTGCAACCAGCCTGGACTTTCATGGCGGGGTTTGCGGGTACCGGATGTGGCATCTCGCTGAGTTACCTGATCGGACGAACGTTTGGTCAACGAGCAGTGAGCCGCTATGGTAAGTACGTCCACATTACAGAGGAGCGGCTCGATCGCGTCCATCGCTGGTTTCAACATGTAGGAGAATGGCTTCTCGCCATCGGCTATTTTGTTCCCGGAGTTCGTCACTTAACGGCTTTCGTGGCAGGCATGTCCCGGCTGGATTACAGAACATTCGCGGTGTTCGCGTATTCGGGGGCAGCCGTTTGGGTGGCGGCGTTTCTTGCAATGGGATACTTCGTCGGCGAAAACTGGCAAGCAGTGATTGCGCTCGTCGAGCGGTACTCGGCGACGGTTACGATCGCGCTAGCGAGCGTAGCCGCGCTTGCGTGGTGGGTGCGAAAGAAGCTGCTTTGATCTTCGTTGATTCAACTCTGGCCGATTAAACTCTCGCTGATTACACTGAGGGGATGACTGAAGCCAAGTTCGCGACAGTTGCGCTGTGTGGAATTGTGCTCGCCGGCACAGCGCTGGCGCAATCCAAAACCAACACCGACCCCCAGAGCGGCGTCGATCTTCAGGCGATCGACAAGAACGTGGATCCCTGTCAGGACTTCTATAAATATGCTTGCGGCAATTGGATGAAGGCGAACCCGATACCGCGCCAGTATGCGGTGTGGGGTCGTTTTCAGGAGCTCGCAGATAAAAATCTGGATGTTCTGCACCAGATTCTGGAGGATTCGGCCAAGAATCAGGGCCGTTCTCCGCTCGATCAGAAAATCGGCGGATTCTACGCGTCGTGCATGGATGAAGCGGCTGTGGACAAACAAGGCGATGCGTCGATCCTACCGGGGCTAGACCGCATTCGAGCGATGAAAGACAAGTCGGAGATTCCCGCCGAAGTGGCTCGGCTGCACGATGAAGGCGTAGGGGTGTTCTTCCGCTTCGGTGCGCAACCTGACCCGGATAAGTCAACGATCAACATCGCCGATATGGATCAATCCGGTCTCGGTCTTCCGGATAAGAGCTACTATCTGCAGCCGAAAGACGAGAAGACCCGGCAGAAATACGTTGAACACGTATCGCGCATGTTGCAGTTGATCGGCGATACCCCGGCGGACGCGGATGCAAAGGCTGGAGCGATTATGAAGCTTGAAACGGCGCTGGCGAAGGCTTCGCTGGATCGCGTGGACCGGCGCAATCCGGATCTGACTCACCACAAAATGACAGTGCAACAATTTGAGGCTCTCACTCAGGCTTTTAATTTCGACGAATACTGGAAGAGCCGGGGTGCACCGGCAATAGAGACGCTGAACGTGTCCGTGCCGGATTACTTCAAGGCGCTCAACACCACTTTGGAGGCGACCAACCTCCAGGATCTGAAGAGCTACATGATCTGGCACTACGTTTCAACCAATGCGAATGTTCTCAGTAAGCCGTTTGTGGAGGCGAACTTCGATTTCTACAGCCGTTATCTGACCGGCGCGCAAGAGCTGCAACCGCGCTGGAAACGCTGTGTTCAGATGACGGACCGCAGCCTGGGCGAGGCTTTGGGTGAGAAGTATGTGGAGAAGGCGTTTGCCGGCAACTCAAAAGAACGAACACAGCAGCTTGTCAAGATCATCGAGCAAGAGATGGAGACCGATATCGATTCGTTGACCTGGATGAGCAATGCCACCAAGCAGCAAGCGATGGCCAAGCTCAAAGGAGTTACGAACAAGATCGGGTATCCGGAGAAGTGGAGAGACTACTCTTCGGTGACGATCAAGGACGGAGATCTCGCCGGGGACGAACGGCGCGCACGCGAGTTCGAGATTCGCCGCAACCTGAACAAGATTGGAAAGCCGGTGGACCGCTCGGAGTTCGGGATGACGCCGCCCACCGTGAATGCATATTACAGCCCGCTTCAAAACAATATTAATTTCCCGGCGGGGATTTTGCAGCCGCCGTTTTATAAGAACACCGCCGATATGGCGGTCAACTTCGGCGGAATCGGGGCCGTGATCGGCCACGAACTAACTCATGGCTTCGACGACCAGGGGCGGCGTTTCGATGCGGATGGAAATTTGCGCGACTGGTGGACGCAACAGGACGCCGCGGAGTTCAAGAAGCGCGCCGACTGCATAGTGAACGAATACTCGAAGTTCAGCCCGGTGGAAGGCGCGAACATAAACGGAAGGCTCACGTTGGGCGAGAACGGCGCCGATAATGCCGGTATCCGGTTGGCTTTTATGACGCTTCTGGGTGGGTTGGAAAACGGGACGGTCGAGAAGGGCAAGCTCGACGGCTATACTCCGCAACAGCGGTTTTTCCTGGGCTATGCGCAGATTTGGTGTGCGAACGTGCGCCCGGAAGCTCTGCGCAACAGCGTTCGCACAAACCCGCACTCTCCGGGCGAGTTCCGTGTCATTGGCGTCGTGCAAAACATTCCGGAGTTTGCAACTGCGTTTGGTTGCTCAGCGGGTCAGCCGATGGTGGCCGCCAATGGCTGCCGGGTTTGGTAGCCGGCTGATTACACTGAGGGTAATGAACAGAGTGAGGTTCGGGACCGTCGCGGTGTGCGGATTTGCGCTCGCGGGGGCAGCGCTGGCGCAATCTACGGCCAACGTAGAATCACACAGCGGAGTCGATCTGAGCGCCATCGATAAATCCGTCGATCCGTGCGAAAACTTCTATCAATACGCGTGCGGCAATTGGATCAAGAACAATCCGATCCCCCCGGATGAAAGCGGTTGGGGTCGCTTCAATGAGCTGTTCGAGCGAAATCAAAAGGTCCTGCGAAACATTCTTGAGGATTCGCAACAGCATCAGAATCGGTCATTGATAGATCAAGAAATCGGCGGATTTTATGAATCGTGCATGGACGAGCCGGAGATTGAAAAGCTGGGAACGACCCCTCTGCGACCTGAGCTCGAGCGCATTTCGCGCATCAGTAACCGACAGGAATTGATGGATGAGATCGCACGTCTGCATGCCCGCCAGGTGGACGTCTTCTTTACGTTTGATTCCACTCCCGATCCAAAGAACGCGA
>JAVKSW010000177.1:0-5881 GCA_039583505.1 Bryobacteraceae bacterium
GTCAAGCTCTGCACGCTGCATCAGCCGCAGGACGAAGGCGAAATCATGCTCGTCGAGAAAATGGCGCAGCATTACTTCCTCACCCAGCGTGCTCTGGCGCTACAGGAGCAGTGCTTCAGCACCGACCAGCCGCTGGTCGAGCAGGAAGAACAGCTCGCGCTGTATCTCCGCTATCAAACCACCCACGACCGCGCCTTCCACAAGTGCGCCGACGAGCTCCGAAAGAGTAGAAACGAAAAGCGCAAGTGGGAAATTGGCTTTGAATCGCAGGAGCGCAACACGCTCGCTGCCGAGCACAAGCAACTCAACGAAAACCGCAGGCAGGAACTGCATCGATGGGCCGTTTTACTCGCCGAAGCCAAGTTCACCCACCAGCAAATCCTCAGCGTGAACGCCGAATTCAGCGTTCCGGGGCCCGTGCGCGACTCCGAAGAGTACATCCAGCGCGTGGACGAGGTGAAAAAGGCCGCCTAATCGGGCTCGAATCGGAACTCTTACACTCGAGATGCGCCCTAGCTCCGCACGGCTCTTCTTCTACTTTCAACAGGGCGCACGGTGTGCACTCCGCCAATCCCCTATTTCTCTATTGGATCTGCGAGAATAGTGGTAGTCGCTTAGCAAAATCGACTGTATTCCTCGAACAGACATCGTCTACCCGACCTGCTTCTGGCAGCTTCCCTGTTCGACCTTGGCCTGTTGTGAACAAAACGAATAAAGAGTGGGACGGTACTAACTTCGCGCTGCCATTCGGGCTGGCTTTGGAAGACCTTTATCGACGCGAGGGATTGGTCAAGCTGGACGGCTTCTTCCTGGAGCAGTTGCGCGCATCGGCCGCGGAGGGCGACGAGGGCGATGCCTCGCTGCACGCCCGACTGCTAGAGGCGCGTGAGAATCCGGCGTCGCTCACTGCTAAACAGCAGTCAGAGCTGATTATCGAATTAGCACCTTATCTGGAAGATTTCCTCGGACAACTTTTCGGGATTGAAGCGGAACTGCGTGAACTGCAAGCGCGGCACTCCGAGCTGGCGCCGCTGTTTTCGGTGAAGCGGAGATTCGTTCAACGCAAAGCGCTGACGGGATACACGGAAGAGAAAGCGAGCCAGATTGATGGCTTCGCGATCGAGGCGGAATTAGAAGCGCTGATGGAAGAGCCGCTGACGGAGCGCAGCTTCGCCAATCACGTCGCGCGCTGGCTCGACGCGGAGGCTGCGCACACGTTGCATTTGCAGTTGGCGGCGAAGTATTCGGCTTGGGCGACGCTTACGCCGCAAGGCAGAGCGAAACACAAGCACGGAGTTTTGTTCAAGGTTCCGCACAAGCTGGATTACTATCACCTGGTCCCGGTGCAAAAGCTGGCGAGTGATGCTTTGGCGGGAAATGGATTAGTACGGCTGGAATTGAGCAGTGATCACTGGCGCCATCGCGAGGGCTTTCAGTTGACGGACCCGGGCACGAATCTTACCGGCGCGCTCGATCAGGCCTTCTACTGCATCAAGTGCCACAACCAGGGGAAGGACAGTTGCTCCACCGGGCTGAAGGAAAAGAACGGCGCATTTAAATCCACGGTCTTCGGCGTTCCGCTCGCCGGTTGCCCGCTGGACGAAAAAATCTCGGAGATGAACGCCGTCAAGGGGAATGGAAATCCCATCGGGGCCCTGGCGATTGTGGTGATCGACAACCCGATGTGCGCGGGTACCGGCCATCGCATTTGCAACGACTGCATGAAGTCCTGCATTTTCCAGAAGCAGGACCCGGTGGATATTCCGCAAGTGGAGACGCGTTCCTTAAAGGACGTGTTGGAGCTGCCCTGGGGCTTCGAGATTTACAGTTTGTTGACGCGCTGGAATCCGCTGAACCTCGAACGGCCTTATCCGCGGGAAGCGACTGGATACAAGGTGCTGATCGTAGGGCTGGGACCGGCGGGATTTACGCTGGCGCATCATCTCATGAACGATGGGCACACCGTAGCGGCGGTGGACGGCCTCAAAATTGAGCCGCTGCTGGCCGAGTTTTCCGGCGTGGACCCGCATGGACACTGCGTTCCATTCCGGCCCGTGCGCGACATCGCCGAAATTTACGAGCGTCTGGATCAACGCGTCATGGCCGGCTTCGGCGGTGTCGCCGAATACGGCATCACGGTTCGCTGGAACAAGAACTTTTTGAAAGTGATCCGTCTGCTGGTCGAACGGCGCCGGGAATTCTCGATGTTCGGCGGCGTGCGCTTTGGCGGCACGCTCACGGTAGATAGCGCATTCGAGATGGGATTCGACCATATCGCGCTGTGCGCCGGAGCAGGGCGTCCCACCGTGATCCCGATGAAGAACGGCTTGGTGCGCGGTGTGCGCCAGGCTTCCGATTTTCTGATGGCGCTGCAGTTGACCGGAGCGTCGAAATTCGAATCGCTGGCCAATCTGCAGATACGCATGCCCATTGTCGTGATCGGCGGCGGCTTGACGGCCATTGACACCGCGACGGAATCGCTGGCGTATTACGTCGTTCAGGTTGAGAAATTTTTGAAGCGCTATGAGCTGCTTGCCGCCGAATTGGGCGAGCGCGAAATTCGATCGAAGTGGACAGCGGAAGAGGCCGAAATCGCAAGTGAGTTCTTGTCGCACGCGCGGGCGATTCGTGCGGAACGGGAGACGGCTGCGCGCGAAGGAAGACATCCGCGGCTGATTGAGCTGCTGGATTCCTGGGGCGGCGTAACCATCGCTTATCGGCGTCGGCTGATCGATTCGCCGAGCTACACGCTCAATCACGAGGAAGTCGCCAAGGCGCTGGAAGAGGGCGTGCGCTTTGCCGAGTGCCTCGCGCCGCAGGAGGTGGAGGTAGACGCCGCCGGCAGCGCCAAGGCGCTTCGACTCGAGAAGCAACGGCTCGACGAGGCCACCGGGCAACTGCTACCGACGGGAGAAAAAGTGGTGCTGCCCGCCAAGGCGATTCTGGTGGCCGCGGGCACGCAACCAAATACCGTTCTGGCGCGCGAGGACGAGCTGAATTTTACGCTCGATGGCCGCTACTTCCAGGCCGTGGACGAGGAGGGACATCCCGTCAAGCCGGAGCGCATTGCGAAGCCGGTCTCCGCGAATGTTTTAGTCTCGCTACGAACGGACGGGCGCGCCATCAGCTTTTTTGGCGACCTGCATCCTTCGTTCTCTGGAAACGTAGTGAAGGCCATGGGAAGCGCCAAGCGTGGCTATCCGGTGGTAACACGCGTGCTCTCGCGCCGCCCGCCCTCCCAGCCGCAAGCCGCGGCACTTGTGGATCGGCTGAATGACGAGCTGCGTCCCGTGGTGCAGGACGTCATCCGGCTGACTCCAAATATCGTAGAAATCGTCGTTCGGGCTCCGATTGCGGCGCGAGCTTTCCAGCCGGGCCAGTTTTATCGGCTACAGAATTACGAGTCGCTTGCGGCGCATACCGATTCCACTTCGCTGGCGATGGAGGGCTTAGCGCTCACCGGTGCGTCGGTTGATTTGGAGAAGGGGCTGTTGTCCACCATTGTGCTCGAGGTCGGTGGATCGTCGGATTTGTGCGCGCTGTTGAAACCGGGGGAGCCGGTGATTCTGATGGGTCCAACCGGGAAACCGACCGAGACTCCCTCGCAGGAGACCGTCTTGCTTGTGGGCGGAGGCCTCGGTAACGCGGTGCTCTTCTCCATCGGACAACAACTGCGAACGGCGGGGTCGCGCGTCATCTACTTCGCCGGTTATAAAAAGATCATCGATCGCTACAAGGTGGAAGAGATCGAGAAGGCGGCCGACGTGGTCGTTTGGGCCTGCGATGAAGCGCCGGGATTTACGCCGAAGCGTGTGCAGGACAGCACCTTTGTCGGAAATATAGTCGAGGCCATGGCGGCGTACGGGCGAGCCGAACTGGGCGAACCGGAGATCCCCTTAAGCTCCGTGGACCGGCTGATCGTGATCGGCTCTGATGGCATGATGCGCGCCGTGCAGCAGGCGCGCCATTCGGTCTTGCGGCCGTATTTGAAACCGGATCACCAGGCCATCGGCAGCATCAATTCACCGATGCAATGCATGATGAAAGAGATCTGCGCGCAGTGCCTGCAGATGCACAAGGATCCGGTGAGCGGCAAAGAGACGGTCGTCTTCTCGTGCTTCAACCAGGACCAGCCGCTCGATCACGTGCAGTTCGGCAGCTTGCGCTCGCGGCTCGCGCAGAATGGCACGCAGGAGAAACTGACGAAGCTGTGGGTCGATCACTGCCTGCGCAGTATCGGAGCCCGGCCGGAGTTGGTGGGCCAATAGGCCGCTGGTTTCAGTAGCCTAATCGGCTCAGCGGAAGTTTTCACCACTATTTCCTAACCGGTTCGCGCCGTGGCAGTCTAAAGACCAGCCCGATGGAATGGACCGACGCAGCGGCCGCCGAACAGGCGCGCAAGGGCGATCAGCACGCCTTTCGTGTTCTGGTCGAGCGGCATAGCCAGTCCGTATTCCGTCTCGCGTTTCGCATGACTGCAAACGAACAGGATGCCGAGGACGTGGTGCAAGAGACTTTCCTTCGTGCTTACAAACAGATCCACCGGTTCGACGGCCGGGCGGCTTTCGGGACCTGGCTCTATCGGATTTGCGCGAACTGCTCGCTCGATTTGATCCGCGGACGAAAGAGCCGCAAGGAAGAACCGGGCTGGAGCGGCGACAATGGACAGAAGTTTAATTGGCTCGACCGGATCTCGGGGCGCGAGCCGTCCCCTGAGCGGCTGACGCAAAGCGCCCAGATCGCGGAGCTGATGGAACCCGCGCTCGAAAAACTGACGGAGATCGAGAGGATCGCCTTTGTTCTGCGGCATTACGAAGGCTGCGATATAGAAGAGATCGCGCGCACCTTAAACGTGCGGACGAATGCGGCCAAACACAGCGTGTTTCGCGCGGTTCAAAAACTGCGCCGGGCCTTGGAGCCGGCCTGGGGGGTGGCGCGATGAATCACCTCGCAGAGGAGCAATTGGTGGACGGCTACTACGGCGCTCTGCATCCTGAGGCGCGGCGGCATCTTGATCAATGCGAGGAGTGCCGTTTGCAGTTAGGCCGTATGAAGGAAACGTTGGATGCTGTGCGCGATTGTCCGGCGCCTGAACGCGGCGATGATTACGGGCGCGAGGTATGGGGGCGATTGCTTCCTCAATTGCCCGTGCGAAAGCCGCGCCGGGTCTCGTTCGGCCTGCGGTGGTGGACCGTCAGTCCGGCGGTGGTGGCTCTGATCGTGATTGCGTTCGTCGCCGGCATCTGGACAGAACAGCGAAGGCAGCTTGGCTTTACCGCGGCAGCCCGGGAACGCGTGCTTCTGATCGCGCTGAGCGATCACCTGGAGAGATCGCAGATTCTGCTAACGGAGTTGGTGAATGCGGCTCCGGCGGACGCGGACCTGGTAAGCGAACGCGACCGTGCCCGGGATCTGATCGAAAAAAACCGGCTGCTTCGCCAGACTGCGCTGCGCGCGGGCGATGCCGGTTACGCGGCTTTACTAGACGATTTGGAACGCGTGCTGCTGGATGTTGCGAACAGCCCGGCGAACCTCTCCGCACAGGACCTGGAGACGCTGCAGCACCGAATTGAAAGCGAAGGGTTGTTGTTCAAAGTGCGTATTACGAGCACGGACGCCCGGGAAAAGGAACAGAAATTATGATTCGTTACGGCATTCTTTTCTTCGCGCTTGCGGTTTCGACCCTGGCGCAAGGTTGGCCCATGGACTTGCGCGACAACTTTCAAGCGGCTCATTCTCAGGCAAACTCAGGCACGCAGCCCGATCCGGATTACGAAAACGGACTGCGCGAGCTGGATGCGCGGCAGTGGGAGCAAGCGATCGAGGCATTCGAGAACGCGCGACGCAACCACGGGATCGCGGACGCAGCGCTGTATTGGAA
>JAVKSW010000178.1:0-5867 GCA_039583505.1 Bryobacteraceae bacterium
TCCACGGGCGGCCGTATCTTTTACCCGCAAGGATTCGAACGGTTGGACGCGGCATTCGCCGATATTCTGCAGGAATTACGCACGGAATATCTACTCGGGTTTTATCCTCGAAACGTTCGCCAGGAATCCCGCCTGTTTCACCGCCTCAAGATAGAAGTTCGCGGTGCTTCGCTGCGAGTGGCCGCGCGCACGGGATACTACGAGCCGTAAGCGGCCGGAATCGTCCGTGTGCTGAACTGAAAACATGGCTAGTTTTGTGGACGCAGCGATCGAGATCGCTCGCGAAGCAGGACAGATCCTGCTCGCGCACAGGGGCGTCGGGTTTGAGCTGAAGGGCGACTACGACCTGGTGACAGCGGCCGATCGCGCCAGCGAGCAGTTGATCGTCAAACGTCTGCACGAGCGTTTTCCGCATCACGGGGTCGTGGCCGAAGAGGGCGGGCGCGCGGAACTGGACTCGGAGCTGCGCTGGTATGTAGATCCGCTGGACGGCACCACGAATTTCGCGCACGGGTATCCCGCCTGGAATGTCACTCTCGCGCTTGCGAGAAGAGGAGAAGTGATCGCCGGCGTAGTTTTCGATCCGCTGAATCGTGAGCTTTTTGCCGCCGAGCGCGGAGGCGGTGCGCGTCTGAACGGAGCGCCGATGCGCGTCAGTAAGGCGCCGGTTTTGAACGATGCTCTGGTGGCGACCGGGTTTCCGAGCCGCAAACGCCACCAGAATGTGAATATTCATTTTTATTATCAGCTGGCGATGGCCACGCATGGAGTGCGGCGGGGCGGCTCGGCGGCGCTCGATTTGGCCTATACGGCTTGCGGCAGATTAGAGGCATTCTGGGAATTCGGCCTGAATCCCTGGGACATGGCCGCCGGTACGTTGCTGGTGCAGGAGGCAGGCGGAAGGGCTTCGGGCATGCAAGGCGAACCGCTGGATGTGCATGGCCGGTATGTTCTCGCCGACAACGGGCTGCTTCACGAGGAACTGCTGCAGATGTTCGCGGAGATCTTTCAAGGGCGTTACCAGCACGAGATGCCGGGCTTGCCCGCGCCGGAATGGGAGCTGCAACATGGCTGAAGTTCCGGCGGTACCGCTGACGCTCGAGGGCTCCTGGGTATTGCACCAGATGTTCCGTTTTCGCCGCTCGGCGTGGCGGGCACTGTCGGAGGGCGGCCGCGAAGAGATTCTGGGTGGGTCGATTGCAGCCTTGTCGGCTATCGAGCAGCGTCCAAGCAACGGCCAGTCTAATCAGTCCGCCGTCTACTCGCTGATCGGACACAAGGGAGACCTGCTGCTTCTGCACTTTCGCAATTCCCTCGAAGAGCTGCATCGCGCAGAATTGGACATCGCCCGCCTGGAGCTTTCCGAATATCTGGAGCCGGCGCACTCGTATGTTTCGGTGGTCGAGCTCGGACTCTATGAATCGTCAGCCAAGATCTACGCTCAGCTCGCCGAGCGTGGTTTGGAGCCGCATTCACCGGAGTGGAAGACCGGCATCGCCGAAGTCGTTGCGCGGCAGGCAGCGGCCATGAGTCCTCGGTTGTTTCCGGAGATCCCGCGCGCCAAGTACTTGTGCTTCTACCCAATGGACCGTAAGCGTGCAGAGCAGAAGAACTGGTACCAGGTTCCCATGCCGGAGCGCCAGCGCTTGATGCATGAGCACGGGCTGGTGGGGCGCCGTTACGCCGATTGCGTCAAGCAGATCATCACCGGTTCCATTGGCTTCGACGACTGGGAATGGGGAGTGGATTTATTCGCCGACGATCCGCTGGTATTCAAGAAGTTGATTTATGAGATGAGATTCGACGAAGTCAGCGCCGTTTATGCGCTATTTGGATCTTTTTATGTAGGTTTGCGAGTGAATGCGGCGGACCTGCGGCAAGTCCTGGACGGCGAGCTTCGATAAATCCCGCAGTTTGCAAACTTACTAACATGTAAGTTCAAGAAGCGCCGAAACTTCACAGGTCGGGGTGGTACGCTTAGAATTCGAAAAATGCGTACTGTCGACCTGATTCACCGGAAGCGGGATGGCGAGGAACTGTCTCTGGAGGAACTGCAATTCCTCGTAGACGGCTACACGCGGGGCGAGATTCCCGATTACCAAATGGCCGCGTTCCTGATGGCGGTTTATTTCTCGAATATGACGGACCGGGAAGTGAGCGCCATAACGGAGTCCATGATGAATTCGGGCTCCATCGTGGATCTGTCGTCCATCCCCGGCATGAAGGTAGACAAGCACTCGACCGGGGGAGTTGGGGACAAAACCAGCCTGATCGCCTCGCCCCTTGCGGCGGCGGCGGGAGTTGTGGTTCCGATGATTTCCGGCCGCGCGCTCGGACATACCGGCGGCACGCTTGACAAATTAGAATCCATTCCGGGATTTCGAACCGACCTCACGATCGATGAATTCCGCGCCGTGCTCGCCGCGCATCAACTGGCGTTTATCGGCCAGACCCCTGAAGTCGCCCCGGCGGACGGCAAGCTGTATGCTTTGCGCGATGCCACGGCGACGGTAGAGTCCATTCCGCTGATCGCTTCTTCGATCATGTCTAAGAAGCTCGCGGTCAGCGTCGACGCGCTAGTTCTGGATGTGAAGGTAGGGTCCGGCGCCTTCATGAAGAAGCAGGTGGAGGCGCGGCGGCTGGCGCAAATGATGGTTGGAATCGGGCGTCGGCTCGACAAGCGAGTGCAGGCCCTGATTACCGACATGAATCAGCCGTTAGGGTATGCCATCGGCAACGCCTTGGAGGTAATGGAAGTTTCGCAGACACTGCAGAACGCCGGGCCGGCGGACCTGACGCGGATTTCGCTCGAACTCGCCGCTCGCATGATCTACCTGGGCAAGATTACCAAGACCCTGGATGAGGCGCGCGAGATGGCCCAGGCGAAGCTGTTGGACGGCTCGGGCTATCAGAAACTCAAGGATGTCATCGAAGCGCAAGGAGGCGATCCGCGCGTTCTCGACCATTTCGAGTTACTGCCTAACGCCACTAATGCGCAGGAAATTACCACCAGCCGCGGCGGATACGTGAGCGGCATCGATGCGGAACTGATCGGGCAGGCTTCGGCCATGATCGGCGCCGGAAGAAATACAAAGGAAGATTCGATTGATCCGGCCGTCGGCGTGATTCTGGAAGTGAAGGTGGGGCAGAAGATCGATCCGGCCAGTATTCTCTGCCGCATCTATTACACCGACCAAGAACACCTGGAAGAGGCCTCCGCGCTGGTCGAAGATGCATTTAAAATCTCGCAGCAGCCGGTGGACGAGCGCGATCTGATACTTGAAGTCGTCAGCTAGCCCCGGGGCCTGATGGCAAGACTGGATGGGCTTGTCGGCTTATTTGCGATCGTCCTTTGCGCATATGTTTTCTCTACCCGGCGTTCCGCTATCCAGAAGCGGGTACTGGTGTGGGGCATCACGCTTCAGTTCGCGTTTGCGTTCCTCGTTCTCAAGACGAAACTCAGCGAGCTGTTTTACGGAATCAGTTTATTTGTTAACGCCCTGCTGAACTACACCGCGGCAGGTTCGGCGTTTGTTTTCGGCGACAAGCTCGGCCTCAAGAACGATCAGTTTGGAGTGATTTTCGCATTCCAAGTTCTTCCGATCGTCATTTTCATTTGCTCGCTCTTCGCGATTCTCTACTATCTCGGCATCATGCAGCTATTCGTCAAGGCAATGGCCATCGTCATGCAGAAGTTCATGGGCACGAGTGGAGCGGAGTCGACGTGTGTTGCCGCCAGTATCGTGATGGGCCAGACGGAGGCGCCGGTAACGATCCGCCCCTTTCTCGAAACGCTGACGGAATCCGAACTCTTCACCGTGATGACCAGCGGCATGGCACACGTCTCCGGCGCGGTCATGGCGGCATACGTGGCCATTGCCGGAGTTTCGATTGCTCATTTGCTGACCGCAGTGATCATGACGGCGCCGGCGACGATCATGCTGGCTAAAATGTTCGTCCCTGAGACGGCGCGGCCTTTGACGCTTGGCACGGTGAGCGTCGAGATCGAGAAGCCCGGTGTCAACGTCATCGATGCAGCGGCGCGAGGCGCCGGAGATGGACTGAACCTGGCCTTGAACATTGCGGGCATGCTGATCGCATTTCTGGCCCTCATCGCCATGATGAATGGCGGCCTCGCCTGGCTGCATGCTCACGTCCGCTGGGTTCCCGCCTCGCTTCAACAGATCCTCGCCGTCGTGTTTGCCCCTGTAGCATGGGCGCTCGGCGTCAGTTGGAATGATTGCGCGACCATCGGCAACTTGCTCGGTACGCGAATGGTGTTGAACGAGTTTGTTGCTTTCCTCGAACTCGGGAAAGTGAGGGCGTTGCTGCAGCCGCGCTCGTTCGTAATCGCGACGTTCGCACTATGCGGCTTCGCCAATCTGAGCTCGATCGCCATTCAGATCGGAGGCATTGGCGCTCTTGCCCCCTCGCGCAAATCCGACCTGGCGCGGCTCGGCCTGAAAGCCATGTTCGTGGGAACGCTGGCCAATTTCATGTCCGCGTGCATCGCCGGAATTCTGTTGTAACCATCGCGCGATCCGGACGTACGCTCAGACGATAGACTCAGAGCATGCGCGCCGCCGCCGGAGTCGTTGCAGCCAGGACGCCCTTACGCCCAACCGTGGGCGTGGTGCTGGGCAGCGGACTCGGTGCGTTTGCCGATTCGTTGATTCACAGCACGCGCATTCCGTACAAAGATCTGCCGAATCTTCCGGTCTCGACCGCCGTCGGACATGCGGGCGAGCTGGTGATCGGAACGCTAGGCGCAAATGGAAAGCGCGCCGTCGACGTCATTGTGATGTCTGGCCGCTTTCACCTGTACGAAGGTTACACCGCGAAACAGGTGACTAGCGGGATCCGTTTACTTCGCGAGCTGGGCGTAACTCGCGTAGTGCTTACGAACGCGGCCGGGGGCATTAATCCGGAGTGTGCCAAAGGCGCCCTCGTGCTGATTTCCGACCACATCAACTTACAAGGCACAAACCCGCTCATTGGTCCAAATGAACCGCAGGTGGGGCCGCGTTTTCCAGACATGACGGAGGCGTATTCCAGTGAGCTGCGAGCATTGGTTCGCGAAGCCGCGGAAGAGCTTGGCATCCGGATACAGGAAGGCGTATATGCGGCGGTACTCGGCCCGAGTTACGAAACCCCGGCTGAAATACGCTTCTTGAAGGCCATAGGGGCCGATCTCGTCGGGATGTCCACCGTGGCGGAAGCGATCGCCGCGAATCACATGGGCATGAAAGTCGCCGCCATTTCCTGCGTGACGAATCTCGCTGCCGGCCTCAGCGACGAACCACTGAACCACGCGGAAGTGTTGGAGACCGGGCATCGGGTTGCCGGGACCCTTTTAAAGCTGCTCAACGCATTTTTGCGGAAGCTCCCGGGCAGTGAATAGAGCCACGGCGCTGGTGCTGTTCGATATAGACGGGACGCTGATGCGCGGCGCCGGCCGGCATCATAAAGAAGCTCTCATTGAAGGCATTCGCACTGTGACCGGTGTCGTTACACATCTCGAAGGAGTGGCGACAGCGGGCATGCTCGACCGCGATCTCATCGCCACGATGCTCCGAACAGGAGGTTACAGCCAGCGCCGCGCGCGCCTGGCGCTTCGACAAATTATGGCCGAATGCGAAAACGCGTATCTCGGCAATTGCGCCATCGATTTGTCGCCGCTGGTTTGTGCTGGCGTGCGTGAGTTCCTCGCAGAGTTGCGAAATCGAGGCGCCGTCCTGGGGCTGGTATCTGGAAATCTGAGCCGAATCGGCTGGAAGAAGGTAGAACTCGCGGGTCTGCACGGCTATTTTTCGGTTGCGGCCTTCGCCGAAGATGGAACAACAAGAGCGCGGCTGGCGCGTGTGTGC
>JAVKSW010000179.1:0-5796 GCA_039583505.1 Bryobacteraceae bacterium
ATGCTCTTTTCGATCAGCGTGGTCGAGCCGTCTTTGAGCAGGATGCCGGAGCAACCCAGCTTCATGGCTTCGACGAACTCCTCTTTATTTTCCGAGCCCGCGAAGAGGACGACCTTGGATTTCAAAACTCTGGTTTGGATACTGCGGAGCACGTTCAAGCCATCTGCGCGCGGAAGCCGAAGATCCAGCAGGACCACATCCGGCTCAAGCTGAACGATCTGGTCAATCGCATCCAATCCGTCGCTCGCTTCGCCTACTACTTCGATACCTGCATGTTGGGCTAGCACTCCTCGAATGCCCTCGAGGACGATAGGGTGGGCGTCGGCGATAAACACGCGAATCGAGGTTGTGGCTCCTGTGGACATTCGTTAGTGTGAAGGATCTCTGTTCGACCAGGTACTTTCGTACCACAGACCTAAAACTCCGATACTATCGCTTCGGATTATAGTGCCAAACGCGGTCAACTTCGTAGCAACTTCTGGCCCGTTTGCGTGTTTAAGACCGTCCCTAAAGTACTATTCGTCCTTACTCGAAAGTTTCTACAGCCTTTTTTCCACAGGTACTAACGGAGCGAGGCCGGGCAACGGGCGCTTTTCTACAATAGCTGCATGCCCAAATTGTCGATCAAAGATCTCGATCTAAAAGACAAAACGGTCTTTTTACGAGTCGACTTCAACGTTCCACTGGCCGCTGGCGGCAAAGAGATCACCAGCGACAAACGAATTCGGGCTGCACTGCCGACCATCCAGTACGCGGTGGAGCACTGTGCGGCGGTCCTTTTGGCGAGTCATTTGGGACGTCCGAAAGGCAAACGCGACCCGGAGATGAGCCTCGCCCCGGTGGCGGCGCGGGTTGGCGAGCTGTTAGGAAAGCAAGTCGCGATGGCGCCCGACTGTATTGGTCCGGAGGTAGCCAGGATGAAGCCAAAACCCGGAGAAGTGCTTCTGCTTGAAAACTTGCGTTTCCACCCGGAAGAAGAGGCGAACGATCCCGAGTTCTCGAAGCAATTGGCTGGGCTTGCGGACCTATATGTAAACGACGCCTTCGGTTCCGCGCACCGGGCCCATGCTTCTACGGTAGGAATCGTGTCTTATCTGCCCATGGCCGCGGCCGGGTTTCTGATGGAGCAGGAGCTGATTTGGCTGACCCGCGTTACCAACAATCCGGAGCGGCCGTGCGTGGCGTTGCTCGGGGGCGCGAAGGTGTCCGACAAGATCGAGGTGATTCAGAACCTGATGGCCGTGGTGGACAAGCTGTTGATCGGCGGCGCCATGGCCTATACGTTCCTGCGCGCCAAAAATGAGCCGACTGGCCGGTCACTGGTGGAAGAAGACAAGGTCGATCTGGCACGGCAGCTCTTAGGCACGGCGGGGAACAAATTGATGCTGCCGCTGGATCACGTGGTTGTACGCCAAGTGAAGGCTGGGGCGGAAAGCGAAATTGTCAGCCGCATTGGAGCGGATCAGATCGCGGTGGATATCGGGCCGCAAACCATCGAAGAATACGCGAAGGTGATCGGCGGGGCAAAGACGATCATCTGGAACGGTCCCATGGGCATTTTCGAGATGCCGCCCTTTGACACAGGGACAGTGGAATTGGCGAAAGCGGTGGCCGAATCGGAAGCGGTATCGGTGGTGGGCGGGGGCGATTCGGAGAAAGCTATTAAGGGTGCCGGGCTGTCGGATAAGGTCTCGCACGTGTCGACCGGTGGGGGCGCGTCGCTCGAGTTTCTGGCCGGGATTGAGCTGCCGGGCGTCGCAGCTCTGACGGAGAAAACGATCGCGACAGCCTGAAAAGGCGAAGAAAGAGCGCAGTTTGCGGATCGAACTGGACGTTTTACCGAACGAAGCCAACGTAGCGCTGTTCGTTGAGGAAGTCGAGAATCAGGCGAGTGGACAATTCCGGCTGATCCGTGATCAGAATGTGACCGGCGTTCGGCAACAGATGGAAGCGAGCACCGGGGATGCGGGAGGCCAGCACGCGGCCGTTCTCCGGAGGGACCAAGTGGTCTTCGGTTCCATGGAGCACTAGCGTGGGCACCCGAATGCGGGGCAGGCGGCGGTACGAGTTCCACAGCAGGACTGCGGCGAATTGAGCCCAGAAGCCTTGGGCGCTCCAGGCGCAAGTGCGGCGAACCTGCCGATCTTCCTCGATGCGCTCGGCTGGGGTACCTTCGGCGTAGAGCAGAGCGCGCCACGAACCGCGGAGGAAATGCGGCCATTTGCCTAGCAGTCCACTGTAGGTAGTGCAGCCAAGGACCAGGCTTCGCACTCGCTCCGGGTACTCGAGCGCGAGTTCCTGCGCGACCATACCGCCCATGGACGCCCCGACTATGTGCGCCGACTCAACGCCCGCAGCATCCATGACGGTGACGGCGTCGCAAGCCATTTGGCGGATCGTGTAGGGGCCGCGCGGACAGTCGCTGCGGCCCATGCCCCGGTTGTCGAACACGACAGCGCGATAGGCGGCGTCCAGGCGTGGAAGGACGCGAAACCACATCTGGTGCGTGAAGCTCAGCCCCATAATGAGAAGGATGGGAGTGCCTGAGCCGTGCTCCTCCCAGTACAGGCGGCTACCCTGGCACTGTGCGTAGGGCAAGAAACAGCACCTCTATATATAGAGTTTTCGACAGGGATTTGCACAAGACTGAGTAGTAGGGGAGCTTTACACGGCTCAGCAGTCCGGTTACGATAGAGTCACCCCCGACAATATCTCTTAGGAAGGAACTCCACGGTTGCTTAAGCTGAAGCGGGTTGAAATTCACGGCTTTAAATCGTTTTACGACAGAACGGAGATGAAGTTCGCCGGTACTGGGATTGCGGCCGTGGTCGGGCCGAACGGGTGCGGCAAGTCGAACCTGAGCGATGCCATCAGTTGGGTGTTGGGGGAACAATCGGCCAAGACCCTGCGCGGCGCGCGAATGGAAGATGTGATTTTTGCGGGGACACGGGACAGAAAGCCGCTGGGAATGGCTTCGGTCACTATGACCTTGATACCGGAGGAAGGCAAGCTGGCGGTTGTTAGCGCCCCGGAGGCACCCTATGTCAACGGCAACGGCCATGGAGAGCACCCGCACACACAGACAGACGCGGTGAAGACGGCCGAGCGCACGGGGGAAATCACGATTACACGGCGGCTTTACCGGTCGGGTGAAAGCGAATACTTGATCAATGGGAAGCTGGCACGGCTGCGCGATATTCAGGATCTGTTCTTCGGAACGGGGCTAGGTCCGGAAAGCTACGCGATTATCGAGCAGGGCCGGATCGGACAGATCTTGAGCAACAGGCCGCAAGATCGCCGCGCGGTGATTGAAGAAGCGGCAGGGATCACCAAGTTCAAGACGCGCAAACGGCTGGCGGAGGCGAAACTCGAGAGCGCAAAACAGAACCTGTCGCGCGTGTTCGACATTCTGGAAGAAGTGACGCGGCAGGCCAATTCGCTGAAGCGGCAAGCGGCCAAGACGCGGCGGTATTCGGAGTTGAAGGCGGAAGCTGTGGGCTATTTGCGGCAGGCGCTGGCGGCAAAGTTCCGGATGCTCGAGCGCGAGACGGCAAAGATCGCAATCGAGCTGAATCTGGCCTCCGCGGAACTCGAGAGTGCGCAGGCGAGCATCGGGGAACGAGAGACGGGGCAACGAGCGGTGCTGGAGCAGTCCTACGCGAACGAGCAGGAGCTGACGGGCGCGCGAAAGTCGCTGGCGGATCGCGAACTCGACGCGGAACGTACGCGCGGCCGGCTGCAGTATCAGACGCAACAGATCGAACAGATGCAGGCCCGGCTATCGGCGGGCGACCAGGAAGCGCATGCGCTGGAAGGGCAGCAGCGAGAACGTGCGGCTGAACTGGAACAGCAAACCGCACAGCTAGAGGCGCTGGAGCATGAGTGTGCGCGATCGCGTGTCGAGCTGGAGGAGACATCGATCGAGCGCGAGGAAGCGCAGAAGAGAGTTGCGGAACAGGAGCGGGGGCTGGAGGCAACGCGCCAGAGCATGTTGAAGCTGCTGGGCGAAGCGGGGGCGCTGAAGAATCGGATTACGCAGATGGACGCGCAGGTTGCTTCGGCAGATCGCGAAGCACAGCGCGCGCGGGCCGAAGAGACGCAATCGGAAAGCGATCTGACGCGGGTGAAACGGTTGCAAGGGCAGCTATCCGAACGGCTTGCGGCACGGCAAACGGAACTGATTTCGGTGACCGATCAGCGCAAGAGCGTTGAACAGGAACTGGAAGCGAAACGGGCGGGATTGAGCCATGCCCGGCAGGCGCTTGATCGGCTGCAAACCGAATTTTCGCGGCTGAAGGCGCGCAAGGATTCGCTCGAAGAAGTGCTGCAGCATCGCAGCTATACCACCGAGACGGTGAAGCGGTTGTTTACGGCGGTAGAGAGCGGAAATGCGCAGAATTTACGGCCGGTGGGGGTGCTCGCCGATTTCCTCGAAGTGGATCCGCAGCTGGAGAAGGCAGCCGAAGACTTTCTGCACGATGAACTCGAATATGTAGTGGTGCGCGATTGGACGGACGCCGAGCGCGGTATCGAATTGATGCGCACGGAGCTGAACGGCCGCGCAACGTTCCTGGTGGAAGCAGCGAACGAGGAGAGCGTCACGTCGTACGAACTACCGGAGCTGGCGGCGGAGTCCGGGATTGTGGCGAAGTTGACGGACGCGCTACGCTTCACCAATGGTCTGAGTAACATTCCTTTGCACCTGCTGCCGCGCATCGCGAACTGCTATATCGTGAACGACCGAGCGCTGGCACGGGACCTGGCGGCGCAATTTCCGCATTGCTGGTTTCTGACCGGCGAAGGGGTGAATTACCACGGACGCGCGGTGAGCGGCGGAAAAAAATCCGGGGCCGGCCCACTGGCGCTGAAGCGCGAGCTGCGTGAGATTTCGCGCATCGAACACGATAAACAGGCCGATCTGAATGCCGCGCAAATCGAGCTGGGTCAACTAGAACACGCGATTTCACGGCTTGCCGATGAGCTGGAGCGTCTCCGCGCTACGCAGCAGGCGCAAGAAAAGGACGTGCTGGCCCTCGATCATGAGAGCCGTAAGTTGGCCGAAGAATCGCAGCGGGCACAGTCGGGACTTTCTCACGCCCGGCTGGAGTTGGACCGGCTGTCGCGCGAGCGTTTCCAGCTAAACGAGAATCTGGAGCGCGATCACGGTGCACTCGGGGAGACGGAACAGGCGAGATTGCGCGAGGAGCAAGCGCTGGAATCGGCACGTGAAGAGCTGGTGGGTTTGCAGGCGGCGCTGGCGCGCAAGGGAGAAGAACACGCGAGCTTACGCGCGGAGCTTGCGAGCTTAGAGGAGCGACGGCGTGCGTTGGCGGCTCATCGTGCGCGGGTAGAGGCGCAAGTCCAGGATTTCGCTTCGCGGCGGGTGCAAATCGCGCGCGAGGCAGAAGAACTGATCAGCGAACGCGCACAGCTCGAGGCGAGCAATGCGGAATTGCAATCGCAGTCGGCTGAGCTGAACCGCTCGATCGCAGACACGCAGGCGCATGTGAAGCTTCTGGAAGCGCGCGAAGGAGAATTGCGCAGCCAGTTAGCGGCGAGCGAGGAAGAGCTAAAGCGTTTACGAGCGCAAGCGCAAGCCGTGCAGGAAAGACGGTCGGAGTTGCAAGTGGCGTTAGCGCGCGCGGAATCGGGCCTGCAGCACCTGGGAGAAACGTGTGAGAAAGAACTGGACACGACACTGCCGAAGCTGGTGGAAGGGATGGAGACGGTCGCCGATGAAACAAGCGTTGGCGATATCGATGCAAGGTACGAAGAAGTGCGCCGCCGGATCGAAGC
>JAVKSW010000180.1:0-5791 GCA_039583505.1 Bryobacteraceae bacterium
AAGGGTTCGCTTGCCCGTCGCGTGGCTCGGATCCAGGATTACCGGTAAATGCGACAGCTCATTCAGCACCGGGATGGCCGTTATGTCGCAAGTATTGCGCGTAGCCGTCTCGAACGTCCGGATCCCGCGTTCGCACAGGATCACGTTCGGATTGCCGTGCGCCACGATGTACTCAGCCGACATCAGCAGCTCTCTGATCGTCGAACTTAGGCCTCGCTTCAGCATCACTGGCCGATCCGCCTTCCCAAGCGCTTTCAGCAGCGCAAAGTTCTGCATATTCCTTGCGCCGATCTGTAGTATGTCCGCATACCCAGCAATCATCTCCACGTCGCCATCGCTCATAACTTCGGTGATGATGCCGATCCCGGTCTCCTGCTTGGCTTTCGCCAGCAGGCGCAGACCTTCTTCTTCCATTCCCTGGAAATCATAAGGCGACGTGCGCGGCTTGAATGCGCCGCCGCGCAAAAATTGTGCGCCGTGTTGCGCCACGAAACGCGCCGTGTCCAGAATCTGCTTCTCGCTTTCCACTGAACACGGGCCGGCCATCATGACGAACTCCTCGCCGCCGATATCCACTCCGTTTGCGCGTATCTGCGACTTAGTCGAGCGAAATTCGCGGCTGACGAACTTGTATGGCGCGGAAATGCGAACCGCTTTTTCCACCTGCGGCATCGCCTCCAGCGACTCCAGGCAGGCCGTCACATCGCCCACTCCCACCGCGCCGATCACAACGCGCTCTTCTCCCTCGATCGAGTGCACCTTGTAGCCGAATTCACGTATGCGATCGCAAACCGCATCGATCTCCGCTCGCTTCGCGTGGAGCTTCATTGAGATGATCATCTGCCCACCATCATCGATACAGAATGTCCAAACGCACAAGACCCACCGCAAAGTGATAACATTCGGTTTGAGCCATGAAATGGGTATTTGCCCTGACGCTCCTGGCGATGGCAGCGCCGCCGCTGTCTTTCGCTGGCCCTATCCAGCCTAAACCATTGAAAAGCAAGCGCCCTCAATCGAAGGAAGCGCGCACTTCAACTCACCTGCCCCCAGGCAAATCTTCCTCCCGGACGGCATCCGCGCGGAGCGTTCGACGCTCCTCCTCGAGATCCGGCCATAGGGCCCGCGTGGCTGCCGCGCCCTCGTATCAACTGCATCCCGACCCGGACCGCTACCAGGACATTCAGAAGGCCCTCGCGGATCGCGGCTATTTCAAAGGAGAGGTGAACGGAACCTGGGGAGATGATTCCGTCGACGCCCTTCGGCGGTTTCAGGCTGATCAGAAACTGGATAACGACGGGAAGATCAATGCGTTGACGTTGAGCGGTTTGGGCTTGGGTCCAAAGCATGACGGGTTGACTGGTATCTCAAACCCGGCGTCCCCGGCTACGACACTTCTATCTCCAGCGTCGACTCCAAGCGTCGGCCCGCGCCCTCCTGCCGCGAATCCGCAGTAGCCAAGAACTCACATACATCGGAAAAGAGAACGAGGATATCCACCGTGGTCATTGGCGTGCCAAAGGAAATCAAAGATCACGAAACGCGCGTCGGTTGTGTACCAAGCATGATTACGGCGCTTCGCGAACATGGCCATGAAGTGCTGGTCGAAACGCAAGCGGGGGTGGGCAGTTCCATTCCGGACGACGAATATTCGGAAGCCGGCGCAATTATCGTTCAGCGCGCCGCCGAGGTGTGGAGCAAATCCGACCTCATCGTCAAAGTTAAAGAGCCGCAAGCCTCCGAATACCAGTTCTTTAGACCCGGCCTGCTCCTGTTTACGTACCTTCATCTCGCGCCGCTGCCCGATCTCACGGAAGCTCTCTTAAAATCGCACGTCAATTCCGTCGCGTACGAGACCATTCGTGAGCACGACAATTCTCTTCCGCTGCTCACGCCGATGAGTGAAGTGGCTGGTCGGATGGCGGTGCAGGTCGGTGCTCAGTACCTCGAGCGCCAGAATGGCGGGCGCGGCATTCTCCTCGGCGGCATTCCAGGCGTAGCGCCGGCCAATGTCGCGGTCATTGGCGGAGGCATCGTCGGCCACAACGCGGCTAAAATTGCATGCGGCCTCGGTGCGAATGTCACCATAATCGACCGCAACCTTAACCGCCTCCGCGAGCTCGACGATGTCTATTCAAACTCCATCCGCACGCTAGCCTCCAACACTTATACAATTCGCGAAGCCGTGCGACAGGCCGACCTGGTCATCGGCGCGGTCTTGATTCCGGGGGCCTCCGCTCCCAAGCTGGTTCGCCGCGACATGGTTTCGCGCATGAAGCCGGGCTCGGTCATCGTCGATGTCGCCATCGATCAAGGCGGCTGCGTTGAAACCGCCCACGCGACAACGCATACCGATCCCGTCTACTACGTGGACGGCGTGCTGCATTATTGCGTCTCGAATATGCCGGCCGCGGTTCCGCACACCTCGACCTTCGGCCTCACCAACGCCACTGTCCCCTACCTTCTGACGCTCGCCGACAAAGGCCTGGAGCGCGCCTGCCAGCAGAGCGGGGCCATCAAGGAAGGCGTCAACACATACGATGGGGACATCACGTATGCCGCTGTCGCTCAATCCCAGGGCAAAGCCTGGCGAGAGCTTACGGCTGTGATGTAGGAGCCGTTACTACGATCGCCCTGGCGCGTTTTGTTTTAAGCCACTGGTCAAGCGGCGTCCATTGTCCGCCCGCCGAGCAATCGCCGGCCGCGCACACGTCGAACTTGTATATCGGGTGAATCTCCCAGAGTGAGGTGCGTTTGGGATTACTCCCCAAGCCCTGCCCGTTTTCGCACGGGAAATGACTCGAATCGAAGAATAGCTGGCCAGTCACGCGCACCATCGATTTTCCGCTCGCCGTCGCGAGTTTCTGGACGTTATCCGCGGTCCAAACACTAGGTCGGTGATGCGGGATCATCTCGGTAACCACACCCGAACATTCGTCCGTGCTGGTCGCCGAGTCAACTATTTCGATGTGAATGTCATGGAACCCGGCCTGATCGGGCACGTTCTTTTCACAATTGACACTTTCCGATCCTTCCTGCCGCGCGAACAGCACATAACCGATGAGACTCACCAGCTTGCCTTCCCCGAGCGCTTGCAAAGCTGCACGATTCACTTGCGGTCCCTTGCTGTGCGATCCGGAATTATCGTCGCCGAAATCAATCGTCGGATCGTTTGCGACTTGCGTCTGCAACTGTTGCAAATCGGCGATGGTCATCGGCTCTGGCGTCCCCGTCGCGCAAAAATTGTTTTTCGCCGAATTCTGGTTCGCTTCTTCGCCTCCGGACCCCGTCAGTCCGCATTCCGCATCAATCGGCAGCGCTTTCGGCGGCGCTGGCGATGGATACGCCGGGGTGCTGCACGCCGGCGAAAACTTCTGACGCGCGCCACACGGCATCAGCAACAAGGCTTCCGCAAGTGCTGCGCAGAGAATAGACCGGTGCCACGTCACGGTTCCTCCTAGATCATCGTTGTCTATTACATCACCTTTGGCGACCGGCAACTATCCTGAGACGTGGCACTTGCGACTAAGCGCCGGGCAACGGTACGTCGCCCGGCAAACCCCACCGGAAGGAGCAGCGTTCGCTCAAAGACCTCCGCTTTCAAACGCTTTCTCCACCGGCTCCTTTTGTTTGTCCTCGCGTTTTACGCTTTCATCGCGCTGGATCTTTTCTCCATGCGATGGATCGACCCGCCGTTCACCGCAGTGCAGATCGAACGCGGTATTCATTCGTGGACTGAGCAAGTGCCCTACGCCAAGCATTATGCATTTGTCCCGCTAACCCGCATCTCGCCGAATCTGCAGCATGCGGTGATCGCCGCTGAGGACAGCCGCTTCTTTCAACATCACGGCTTCGACTGGAAAGAGATCGGAAACGCCGTTCAGGAGGACCTCGAGGAGCATCGAGAGCGCGGCGCTTCCACCATTACGCAGCAGCTGGTCAGAAATCTGTTCTTGTCCACCGGCCGTTCCATCATCCGCAAAGGCGTCGAATTCTCTATCGTGCCTCTGGCTGAATCCATTCTTTCCAAGCGCCGCATTCTTGAGCTGTACCTCAATGTTATTGAGTGGGGACGTGGCATTTATGGCGCCGAAGCGGCGTCCCGGGCGTACTACTCTATTCCCGCTCAGCGGCTCACACGAGAGCAGGCTGCCCAGCTCGCGTCTGTGCTCCCGTCGCCCTTGCACCGTAAACCGGGCCAGGCGCCGCGGTACGCCTCGCACATTCTCGAACGCATGCGCCAAATGGGCTGGTGAGCCCGCCGTCGCGTTTTCCATGCGGGAACAGTTCACCGCGATGCGGTGTCTGTCTCAAGTGAATGTTCAATCAAACATTCATTGACGCGACGGAGAAAACGAAAAAGCCGTTTACCGTGCTCTTGTCTCTGTTGATGCAGCTCCTTGCTATTTCTCTTTTGATCCTCATTCCTCTGGTCTACACGCAAGCCCTGCCAAGTGCACAGCTCAAAGGGCAGATCGTCGCGCCGGCAGCGCCACGCCCAGCGCCGCCGGGTCTGCCTGCTTCGAAAGTCGCAGCCGTAACGCTCAACCGCCGCTTCAAATTGGCGCTAATCGCACCGGTTGTCATCCCGAGTAGGGTGAACACAGCCCGCGACGCTGCACCCGCTCCCGATATCGGCGAATTCGGAAGTGCCGGTGACGCTAATGCGGGTGCCGGCGTAATCCCCAGCGATATTGGTCCCGTGCCGGAACCCACGCCTCCGCCGCCTCCAGCCCCGCAGCCGAAAAATGCGCGTGCGCCTATCCGAGTAGCTACTGGCGTGTCGGAAGCCAATCTGATCCGAAAGGTCCAGCCCGCCTATCCCTGCTCGCCAAATCCGCGCGAGTCCAAGGCATCGTTGAGTTCACAGCCATCATCGGCAAAGAAGGGAATATCGAAGATCTGCAGCTCGTGCGCGGCCATCCGCTTCTTGTGAACGCTGCGAAGGACGCCGTCTTGCAGTGGAAATATCGGCCGACCCTACTCAACGGTGAACCCGTCGAGGTCATCACCCACATCGTCGTCAACTTCACTCTGACGCAGTAGTGTGGTCTCAGCGCGCCGGGAACTGCTCGATGTGAAAATCCCCGCGCCTGCCGGTGTAAATCGCCTTTCGTCCAGCGATGAACACCGTGTATTCTGTCGTCCCCCCCGACATCACGCGCCGTAAAAACTCCGGATAGTCAATTCGACGCTGTTGGATATCCGCAATAGCCGCCTTTATTTCATCGGCGTGAAACTGATCGGCAATGGCAGGGGCATCCGCGAGCGGAATCATTTCGCGATGTGTTTCTCCGTCGCTGGCATAGTGATTCTTTTCGAGCGAAACCAGGTCTGCGCGATACCGCTCCACACCCGTTTCTGCCATCCGCTTTACTGTTTCCGGAAACGTCATTCCCCCGGCCATCGCCAAATGCACACAGTCCTTCAGTACTGCCTTTTCCATCCAACTGCTCCTTTTTCCTTTTATAGCAGTACTGACAGCAACGTGTCAAGATAGACTTGTAGTACCACAGTGACATGCAAGTGGACGAGTCGTTACTTTCATCCGCGGAGGCCATTCCGCTCCTTGTCGCCGATGTCTATCAATTGGCTGGCGCCTTCCGGCGAATAGGCGGGCGGATCGCGTCTCCACTCGGGCAGAACCAGGCCCGCTGGCAACTGCTAAGCGCCGCATCGGGAGAACCGCGGACCGTTCCGCAGATCGCACGCAGGCTAGGCTACGCCCGTCAGAGTGTGCAACGAACGGCGGATCAGCTCGTGCGTGAACAGCTCGCGCGTTACGCAGCGA
>JAVKSW010000181.1:0-5786 GCA_039583505.1 Bryobacteraceae bacterium
AGCCGTGGCGCTAATCTGGCAATCGCCAACAAATTTCCCTGGAAGGACTACAAATCGGCTGTGGACATTGGCACGGCACAGGGCGATCTTATCGCTCAAGTAGCTCTGGCGCATCCCCATATGGCAGGGTTCGGTTTCGATCTGCCGGCGGTGGGTCCAACTTTCCAGGATTATATAGAGGAGAACGGCTTGGCGGCCCGCGTTCAGTTTTGTCCGGGCAATTTCTTCGAACAGCCTTTCCCCAGCGCCGATGTCGTCATGATGGGACACATTCTACATGACTGGAACCTCGATGAAAAACGCGCTCTGATCCGCAAGGCCTACGAAGCGGTTCCGGAACGAGGCGCCCTGATCGTCTATGACAGCTTGATAGACGATGACCGGTCCAAGAACGCTTTTGGTCTCCTGATGAGCCTCAACATGCTGATCGAGACTTCGGGCGGATTCGACTACACTGGCGCAGATTGTATCGGTTGGATGAAAGAGGCTGGGTTCCGCGAGACTCGCGTCGAACACCTTGTCGGACCGGACTCAATGGCAATCGGGATCAAGTAAAGACCCGGCCGGCTCGCAGTTTCCTATGCTTGACCACACGCGTCTCGGTCTGCTCGTTACTCTCTTAGCCGCATCGGTTCGATACGTACCCAGTTCGCGAGGCTGCAGCGCAGGCCCTCAAAATGAAATAAGATGTGGTTGCATCGGAGCGGGCTCTGTCTTGGTCTTTGCGTGCTCGGCGCGGTGACCGGTTCGAGCGACCGGGTCGTCTCTCCCGACGTTCGCGTGCGGCAGTTGCTCGAAGCTACCCAAGGCAAGGAGGCGAATGAATGGGCTGCGCTGTTGATGAAGGCCGATGAAGTTGCCGTCCAATTGCAAGCCAGAAAAGCTGGCGGATGTTGCGGCTATCGCTGCCTTCGGCTTGGTCAATACACGCTTACCTTCCCGTGGGACGAAATCGGTCGAACGGAAATCTATCAGCACGATTTGCTAAGAACGGTTGTCGAGGCGCGCCGCGGCACAGAGACAGGCGCAGTGGCACTGGCGCGTCTGTTGTCCGACGGATGTGGTCTGCTGTCGAACGACTGGACTCCGTATTTCAGGACCGTGTTGGATATTTTAAATTTCCCCGCGTGGGAAAACGTGAACAGTACAGCCCTGACCCGAATTCGCGCTCAGGCGCTCGAGACCTGGTGGTCGCTATCCCAAGCCTCGCCGGCCGAGTTCCCGCTCAAAGATAATGACGTCCGGCAGCGAGACTTTGAGAGAGGGGCGGACGAAGCCCGCGCGCAAGCGATCGCGGCGTATCAGAGCTTGATTGCCAGGAATCCGCAGGATACCGATGCGCGGGAGCGCTTGCGGAGGCTTATGGCGTCGGAGGATACGCACCAGCGCCGCTGGTATTGCTTTGGAGATTGAAGCGTCTGACAGTGGAGGCGGGGCCGATGACCGTCTTGTGAGGTGGAAGCCGCAGCTCGAAAGGGACTACTCGCCCCGATACGCTGCGTCGTACGTTCCGACGCGCCGCGCCATGCGCGAATCCCCTTGTGGAGCCGCGTCACGAATAGTTGGATTTAAAGTATCGACCGCTCTAGCGTGCCGTCGGCCGGAGGGTTCGCTCCGGCTCATTCGCTACGCAAGGCTTCGATGGGATTGATGTGAGTGGCGCGCCGCAGCGGAATCGTAGCCGCGATCAAGGCGGCACATAGCAGAACCAGAATGCTCAAAAAGAGGACGCCAGGATTGCCCAATGTGATTCCATAGAGCAAGTTGCCCAGGACTTTCTGCAAGGCGAAGCTGAGCGCGGCGCCGGCGAGAACGCCAGCCAAAAGTAACTTGACGGTCTGTCCAAAGATCAACCTGCGAATCTGCTGTTGGCGGGCGCCGAGCGCCATGCGGATACCTATTTCGGCGGTGCGGCTCGCGACTTGATAGCTGAGCAATCCGAAGAGGCCGACGGCTGCCATCAACAGAGCCAGACAGCCGAACGCCGCCGAAAGATAGGCGAGCAAGCGATTCTCCACCACAGCATTGTCGATTTCGGTAGTCAGCGGACTGAGGCGTTCCACAAACTCGTAGCCTTGACGTTCGACGATGCGGCGAATGGCGGCGGCAGCGAGATCGGAGCTGCGTGTCTTGATGAGCAGAGCCGGATAACCCTGAAGGTCGGGATGCTGCCAGAAGTTGAGAAAGGCGAGAAAAGGCTTGGTGTCGTTGAGATCTGCCAGGCTGGTGTCCATATCGTTGCTGATGCCGACGATTCGGAGGCGCTGCAGATCGGGTTGCGTGCCGATGCGTATATGGAGACCTAAGGCAGATCGCTTCGGACTGATCTGACGGGCCAGGGACTGAGTGACGATCACGCCAGGCTCGTCAGTGGCGAGGGACGCGCGATGGAAGTCTTCACCTGCGATCAGCCGTGCACCAAGAGTGGTGAAGTACCCGTCGGCGACTCCTGTTATGCGAGCTTGGGTGGCGCGCTCCAATTCTCCACCGTTCACCACGGAAATGTCGGCCCGGTAGCCATTGTTGAAGAACGGTATGTTGTCGCTCAAGCTGGCGGAAGCGACACCAGGCAGAGCTTCTATTTTGTCCAGCAGCCCGCGATAGTACGGCACTGCGCTACGCTGCCAATACATGGGATTGCGGTAACCACCGGGCTGCGGGGTGAGTAGCGCGGTCCATACGTGTTGGGGCTTCACGCCGAAATCAATGCTGTACGTATTTCTGAGAGAAGCGTTAAACAGAGCGCTTCCGGCGATGAGAGCCAAGGTGAGCGCAATTTGAACCGACAACAGGATCTTTTGGGCGGCAGTGTTGGGCGCCACGAGTCCGCGGCCGCTCTGCTTGAGAGTATCGTTTCCAGCAAGCCGACGCGCCTGCCAGAGCGAAGCTAACACGAAGACAGAGACGACCGCGCCGACGGTCGCCAGCACGAACATTAGGACGCGAAGATCGACGCCGACATCGAGGTAGAAATTGCCGAACATGGCTCCAGCGCGAGCAAGAATAACTCGCGCGCCCGCGAGTCCTCCGACGATTCCGATAACTGTTCCTGCGATGACAAGAAAAAAGCTCTCAATAAAGAGAATGCAAACAACGTGAGAAAGTGTTGCGCCGAGGGCCAACCGGATTCCGACTTCCTGCCGGCGGCGAAAACTACGCGCGAGCAACAGGCTGCTGAGATTGAGACAGGCCATGAGCAGCATGGCTCCGCAGAGTCCGAAGACGGCATAGAGGGGCCGGGAAAAGCGATCGCGCAAGAAGTAGTCGAGACCGCTCGCGCCGGAACTTACTGTAAGGCCCAAAGAGAGGTATTGGGTTTTCCCGGCCGGGCTGTAGTGTTGCGGGACGCTCTGTTCCAGAAGGGTACGCCGCTGGACGAGGATGCTGGCGGCGGCCTCGGATTCTGGCACACCGGGCGCGCGGCGAGCGAGCACGCTAACGTAGTACGAAGTGCGCGGCGAGCCGTTCGGCAACAGATCAAATTGCTGCAACAGCGGAATGATTATCGGTTCCGGAAAACCAAGCAACAAACCACTAAAGGGCGCGGCGGTTACGCCAACGATGGTGTAGTCCGTCGAACCCATTCGAACCGACTGCCCGAGCACATCATCGCGGCCGCCGAATTGGCTGTGCCATAACGCGTCGGTAATGACGGCGACGTGCTCGGCGCCCAGGTGATCGTCGGCGGGATTGAGAGCCCGGCCTCGCGCGATGGGAATGCCGAGGGTCTGAAAACAATCCCCCGAAAAGGCTGCCGTGCCCAGCTTGCGCAGCGTCCCGCCGATTTCGATGGCGTCATAGTGTGTGGAGACGCCGCAGACTCCGGAGAAGGATTTATTCTGCGAGAGCGGCTCAAGAGCAGGAGAGAACAGCCCGCCTGCTTGTCCATGTTTATCGCGGGAGACGATTTCAACGAGCTGGTTAGCCTCCGGAAGGGGCAGCGGGCGGAGAAGCAGGGCGTCGATGGTGCTGAAGACAGCGAGATTGGCTCCGATGCCGACGCTCAGAATGAGGACAGCGGTTAGAGCGAAGGCGGGACTCTTCGCCAATGACCGAAAGCTTTGCCCACCATTACGTGAGGCCACGTCCAACAAGCGCCAGCGGTCCACCTCGCGGCAACTCTCGCGGGCTTCTTCTATCGCTCCGAAGTCGATGCGGGCACGGCGGTACGCTTGTTGTGAGTCCAACCCTTCATCGATGTATTTTCGCGTCTGCAGCTCGATATGGGAAGACAGCTCGTCGGCCAGATCAGCCTCAAATGGGCGCTGCCGAAAGAGGGTGCGAACACGCAAACGCAGACTTTGCCAACGCATAAGAAATCCACTCAAGCCATTTCCAGAACACGGCCAATTGCCCGCGTGAGGCGTGACCACTGCTCGGCTTCGATCTCCAGTTGCTTGCGGCCCGCTTTGGTGAGGTCGTAAAAGCGTGCACGCCGCCCGAGTTCTGAGATACCCCAATCAGCCTCGATCCACCCCTGATGTTCGAGACGGTGGAGAGCTGGATACAAGGAACCTTGGTTGACCTGGAGAACGTCTTCCGAAATCTCTTGAATGCGTTCTGAAATGGACCAGCCGTGCCTTGGGCCGTTGACGAGCGTGCGCAAAATCAGAAGATCCAGAGTTCCTTGAAGGAGATCGAGTTTAGGAACTGCCATTGGTGTCGTGTGTCTACAGTATGCCGCTGTTGTTGTCGGATGTCAACATAAACTGCCGCTGCGGATAATGTGGTCCAATCTAAGTGCGTTAGGACGTCGTCGGTTATCGATAAGAGAATCAGGCGAAATGGCTGGTGTGGCTATTTGTTGAACTTCCGAAAGTATTGCTTCCTAGCCCCGGTCACCCCAGTCGGCATGTATTTGGCTTCCTGCTGAAACTTATCCGAGGAGTCCAAATCGTCGGTCGTTGCCAAAACCTATGCTTGACCACATGCGTCTGTATCTGCTCGTTACTCTGTTAGCCGCATCGGCGCTCGCACAAGAGCCTCTCAGGCAACAGATTCGCACCATCGCGGCCGATGCACACGGCACGGTATCCGTGGCGTGCTCATTGCCGGGCTCGTCATTGAACTGCGATCTCAATCCGACCGCGCACCCGCCCATGCAGTCAGTGTTCAAATTGCCGCTGGCTTTGACTGGGTTGCATGAGGTCGAACGGGGCAAGCTGTCGTTGGATCAGCAAGTGCGCTTCCTCCCGGAAGACCGGATCCTGCCGCACGTCTACAGCCCATTGCAGAGCCAACATCCCGAGGCCGGCGTGGACGTGCCTGTGCGGGAACTTCTCCGACTGGCTGTTTCGCTGAGCGACAACGTTGCAGCGGATATTCTGCTGCGGATCTTGGGAGGGCCAGACGCGGTCAGCACCTATATCGCCTCGCTCGGGATTACCGGGTTTCATCTTCAGGACGGAGAACACGCACTTCATCGTGAAGTGTCGGCCCAATACCGAAACTGGTTCGAGCCGGCGGGAGCGGTTCGGCTACTGCGCAGAATCAGCGACGCGTCTCCACTCACGCCGCAACATACCGCTCTGCTGTTGAGCTGGATGAATGTCTCAGTTCAAAGCGGGCGACTGAATGGCGATCTTCCGAAGGGAACCCAGGTTGCGCACAAGGCGGGCACATCCGCTGTGGACAACGGAGTGGCGCATGCGACGAACGACATAGGACTCATCAGCCTGCCGGATGGACGCCGACTTGCGATCGCCGTCTTTATAACTGATTCGACTGCGGACGAAGCCAGCAGGGATAAAGTGATCGCGCGAATCGCGAGATGTGCGTACGATGCG
>JAVKSW010000182.1:0-1482 GCA_039583505.1 Bryobacteraceae bacterium
GGCACCAGATTGATCATGTCTTGAAAATTGCGACTGTTGCCAAGCGGAAGCTGTTCCGCTTGGTGGGCGCTGAGCGTATCGCCGGTTCGGGCCGTGTCGGTTTGCAGCAACGGCGGCGCGCCCGTGACCTCAACCGTCTGGTTCACTTGGCCAACCTGCAGCGATAGATCCACGCGTGCCGTACTGTTTACCAGCAGTGCAATGCCACCCCGCTGCGTGCTCGAAAAACCCTCCTTTTGGACCTTCACCGCGTAGGTACCCGGCGGCAGGTTCGGGAAGGCGTAGTAACCGTTGCTGTCTGTAGTTGCCGAACGGCTGGTACTGGTGCTCACGTCGGTAATCGTCACCTGGGCGCCTGCCAACAACCCTCCGCTACTATCCGTGATGGTGCCGACCACCGTTCCATTAACCGCCTGTGCATGCGTATGCACCTGAGACAGAAAGACTAGCGCGCTTAACGCGAACATCTCACGTAGATGTTTCATAGACCTACCCCTCCAGCGATTGCCTGCAGTTTGCTAGGAAAATACGGACCTGGACCCATGCCGGTGGCTTGACCAGCATTTACAGTGCAACCCTTGTTCAGGCGATTATAAATCAAAACCGCGGAAAGCAAAAGCGCGAAGTGGGCGCAGTCTAACGCCTGTGAGACGACTCGGGCTGATGATTGAGGATCAGTACTACTGGTTTAAGCGGGCCTTCTGTGGGCAATTCCACTTGCCCCGCGTTGATCCAGACGCCCGCAGCATTCGAAGCTTGGACCAAAAGAATCGTTCTCAGCTTTGTAAGCACCTTGACGGAAAATCTCCCTTGCGCATCAGGCCCTGCTTCCGAATCGCCCCGCCACGGATAGTCGGGATACCAAAGCGAAATGGTGGCGTTCGCAGCGGGCTTCCCGTCAGGCCAAATCACCATGCCTTGCATAGTCCTCGGCTCACAGAAAGTGGAGAGATAGATATCCTGGCCTGCCAGTGTGCCAGCTTTCGGCAAATGGACAATGGCGGCGCTTTTCCGTTGGTGAACGTTTGGCAGGAACGTCCTCACGTATGGATGCTTTAGATCCGGCGGGTTACTGATATTAATCCCGATGAAAAAATTGCCGGGGCGTACGCCCGTAAAACGGTAGAAACCTTGATCGTCTGTTTCTGTTCTGTTTTCTGCCAGCCCGTTTCCGTTCTCATCCGCAAGTTCCACTGTCTGGTTCGGCACAGGATTTCCGTGTGCGTCAAAGATCCGGCCGCTGATTTCTCCATTCGTTTCAAGCGGCAGGTCCAGCTTCATACATCCGTGGGAGCGGATATCGAACTCGAGCTCCCGCGGAGACACGCTGATGTAGTTGGAAAGCGCAGCACGAAGCTGGTATCGTCCCGGCAGCAAACCTTTGAATTCGTACCGGCCTTCCGTATCGCTGGCCACGTGCTGCTCGCCGTGAGGGCCCCTCAGTCGTATGTCGGCACCGGCCAGGCGATTACCTGATCCACG
>JAVKSW010000182.1:1582-5735 GCA_039583505.1 Bryobacteraceae bacterium
ACGCCCGAAAATACTAGGTCGGCATCCCAGTAGCCTTGGCACGGTGGCGTGCCTTCCGCACATTCGCATGCGCTGGCAGGCCCGGCGCAGAGAGTGAAGAGGGCAATTGACGCGAACCAGCTACGCTTCTGTCGCCTCGAGCTGAATGGATCGTTCCTCAATGCCCTTCGGCCTCGAGAAACCGCTCGGCTTCGATAGCGGCCATGCAGCCTGCGCCTGCGGCGGTGATGGCTTGCCGGTAGGTGCGATCCTGCACGTCGCCCGCATGAAAAACGCCGGCGATGTTGGTCCGCGCGCCGCCATGGGTGACGATGTAACCGTCCGGATCCAAATCGAGCTGACCGGCGAAGGGCGTGGTATTCGGAATGTGGCCGATGGCAACGAAGAAACCGTCGACTTCGCGATCGTAAGTGTGGTGAGTCTTCACGTTACGCAGTTTCACGCCGGTCACATGGCCCTTCTCGATGTCGTAGATGTCCTGGACCACGGTGTTCGGCAGGAACTGTATCTTCGGGTTGTTCTGCGCGCGCTCCAGCATAATCTTGGAGGCGCGAAAGTTCTCGCTGCGATGCACAATGGCTACCTCACTGCCGAACCGGCTCAGAAAATTCGCTTCTTCCATGGCGGAATCTCCGCCGCCGATCACCATGATCTTCTTGCCGCGAAAGAAGAATCCGTCGCACGTGGCGCACGAACTCACGCCATGCCCAATCAGCTTCTGCTCATTCGGTAAATTCAGCCAGCGCGCCGAAGCACCGGTCGCCACAATCAAGGTGCGCGTCGCAATTCTTTCCCCATGCTCCAGTTGGAGCCGGAACGGCCGCATCGAAAGATCCGCGTGGACTACCCGAGCGTGCTGGTACGTTGCTCCAAAGCGCTGCGCCTGCTGCTTCATATTCTCGATCAGCGCCGGTCCCATGATTCCCTCCGGAAATCCGGGGAAGTTCTCCACGTCTGTGGTGATGGAAAGCTGCCCGCCCGGCTCGTGCCCTTCGAGAACTAGCGGCTGGAGGTTCGCTCTCGCGGTGTAGATCGCGGCCGTATTGCCCGCACACCCGGAGCCGAGAACCACTACATTCAACAAATCGCTCATCAGCGAGTCGCACCCCCTTGCGCCACCATTTCCCGGATGTCGTTCAACAGAGCCTGCGAGTCAAAAACAACGCCATTGCGAATCGTGTACTTGACGCACTGTTCCCGCACAGCTTTGCGGTCTTTGCCCCAGCGGGTAACTCCGTTGGCGTAAAAAACTTTGATATCCTCCAGAGGATTCTCCGACAGCAGCACCAGGTCGGCGAGATACCCGGGGCGGATCACCCCGAGCTTCGGATTCCTCACTACTTTCCCGCCGTTTTCGGTCGCACAATGAATTGTTTCGAGCGGCGAAAATCCCGCTTCCTCGAGCAGTTCCATCTCGCGAATCGCGCCGAAACCCCAGATGTTGTATTCGTTCGCGGCATCCGATCCCACCGATACCATTCCGCCATGATTCTTGTAATCGTTGACGAACTCCATCCAGCGGCGAAACGCCCGTGCCCAATCGGCTTCCTTGACTGACGTCCATTTGTAGTAGTAGGAGGCATGCAGATTCGGGTTCGGAACAAAAAAATACATCAGCTTGGGCAGCCCGTAATCCTTGAGCCACGGCAACGTTTCCATACGGGAAAGATCCCGATTGATCTCGTAGACGGAGAACGTCGGCTCCATGATGAATCCGTTTTTGTGCATGGCATCGAGCAACTCGGCAATCACTTCCGTATGAAGCTTGGTTACGTCGGCCTGCAGCCACGCGCGAGCAGTCTCTAAGAAGCGCTGATCTTCTTCCGAGTAGTTGTAGTCCGGCGGGAGATTCTGAATGACCTGCCCCGTGTAGGACGACTCCGGGTACCCGTAATGGTGCTCGATCGTGGTTGCGCCGTCTGAAGCGACACGCACCGCATTCATTGGATACACGCTGTCCTGCGCGATGTGTACCGCGACGCCCATATTGTTCGCTCGCGCCTCATCGGCAATTCCCTTAAACACATCGGGCCACAGACCGGGCTTGCCTATGATTTTGATGCCATCAACGCCCCAGGAGTGCCACTCGCGCACGATTTCATGAGCACCGGCGTTTGTGTAGGAACGCGGGTCCTTGGCGTTCCAGAAAGGATAGACATAGAGCCGGGGAGCGATGATCTGGTTGGCCGCGCTGCGTTCCCTCTCGGCGATCATGGCCTTGGGATCGGCATTCCCTATGTTGAACACGCGAATGGTGGTCACACCTTGACCCAGCAGAAGCTTGTATGCGTATTCGGTAGGGACGTCTTTGTTTGCCCGCAAGTGAATGTGACCGTCCACCAGGCCTGGGGTGACGTACATCCCCTTGCCGTCGATCACGCGATCGGCTCTAGTCTGCTCCGAGTTGCCGCTGGGACCGCGCGCGACCGGACTCATGGAGCGGATGCTCTCGATGACATTTCCTTTGATGACGATTTCGGCGGGACCGAACATCGGCGATCCGGTACCGTCGATGACGTTTACATTCTCGATCGCCAGCGTATTGTACGGCCCCTGCTGTTCGGGATTGCCTCTCGGCTGGGCCCGAATGTTCCCGATGGCGGCGAGTGAGACCGCCGCAAGAACAGCACTCCCAATTCGCCTGAAAACGAATGAACGTTCAGAAGACACATATCCTCCTTGGTCCGCGTCCCCGCGCCTGCCGGCCGTTAACGCGTCATCCGAGCGACGTCTCAAGTAAGGAAAAAATTGGCGAGGTGGAACGCCGCCCAAGATCCACAGTATGCTAACGCAAGCATGTAGGAGAACTGAAAAACGGGCCACTTCCAGCCGCCCGTCTCGCGCTTGACGACCGCCAGGGTCGAAAAGCACTGCATCGCAAACGCGAAGAAAATCAGCAGCGCGACCGCACCGGCGGGGCTCAGATCCTGGCGCACGGCCTGCTGCAATCCTTTCGATTGCTCGTCTCCTTCGATGCCGTAAATGGTTCCGAGGGTTCCGACGATCACTTCGCGCGCGGCAAGGGAAGTAATAAGCCCGATTCCAATCTTCCAGTTGAATCCGAGCGGCTTGATGGCCGGTTCGATGGCCTTTCCGACCATTCCCGCATAACTATGCTCGAGCTGCGGACTCCTCCCGTCATGTATCGGAAGATGGGCGAGTCCCCAGAGAACAACGGCTACGAGAAGAATCACCGTGCCGGCCCTGCGCAGAAAAATCCTGCCGCGATCGATCAGCCGCAAAGAGAGCGACTGCCAGGTAGGCCAGCGATAGGGGGGCATCTCGAGGATAAAGGAAGACCGGCCGCTCCTCAGTATCGTCGATTTCAGCAGGCGTGCGATGAACACGGCCGCGAGAAATCCCAGAACGTATAAAGCGAGCATAGTTGCAGCAGGCAGCGAAAGGAAGCCTTTGATGATGGGGATGTTCGGGATGAAGGCGGCGATGATCAGGGTGTAGACCGGTAGCCTGGCGGAACACGTCATCAGCGGCGCGATCATGATGGTCGCCGTACGGTCCCGCTTGTTCTCGATGACGCGCGTAGACATGATGGCGGGAACCGCGCACGCGTAGGCGGACAGCAGAGGGATGAACGATTTTCCCTGCAATCCGATCTTTGCCATGGTTCGATCCGCAATCAGCGCCGCACGCGCCAGATAGCCGGAATCCTCGAGGACCCCGATAAACAGGAACAGAAGAAGGATCTGTGGCAAAAAGACAATCACGCTTCCGACGCCGCTCCACACACCATCGATCAGCAGCGAGCGCCAGGGCGTGTTCGGAAGGACGCTTTGCATCCAGCGCCCCGACCAGAGCACCGCATGCTGCAGCCCGTTCATCAATGGTTGCGCCCAAGAAAAGATGCTTTGGAAAACCGCGATTACAATGGCCGCGAAAATCAGCGGGCCGCCCACGGGGTGTAGAAAGACCGCGTCCAGCCGTCGGGTCCAAAGCGGTGGCGCGGGTGCTTTGTAAGACGCGCGCACGCCCAACTTCGCGGCCCATTGCCGGCACTTCGGAACATCCTGCAGAACCGGCAGCTCGATTCTTGCCGGAGGTGCGTTCAGCCGTGCGGCTGTTCCCAGCAGAAACTGCTGGATGCGCTCAATGCCGGTTCCTTTGGACGCGCTGATCAAAGCAACCGGGCAGTTCA
>JAVKSW010000183.1:0-5718 GCA_039583505.1 Bryobacteraceae bacterium
ACTGCGGCGATCGATGGCATACGCTATCTCTGGTCGGCGAAGCGCCCGCTGTGGAACGTACTGAATTCAACTGTGCGATTTCTGGCGCCATTTGATCCGCTCGTTTGGGATCGTCAGACATTTGAGCATTTCTGGGGTTGGCAGTACCGATTCGAAGCATATGTTCCGCCTGCCAAAAGGCAGTTTGGCTACTACGCGATGCCAATGCTCTGGAGAGATGACATGATTGGGTGAATGAACGTATCGAGTGAGCATGGGAAGCTCGTCGTACAGCGCGGCTTTTAAGAAGCCCATTCCAAGGGAACGAGTCTTCGAAACGGAATTTCAAGCGGAGGTAAGACGCCTTGAAGTATTCCTAGAAAAACACGAGTAAGACGCGGAGCGAATTATCGCAGATTTGGAAGCTGGCACGGCACTTGCGAGCGACGTACAATCCGCCATCTGGCACTGTTTATGGGCCACTTTCCGGATCGCCGATCCTGGAAGTAATCCGTACGCGATCAAGACAGCACCTTCCCGTTGCGCAGTTGGACGACTTGCGAAGGCTGACGTGAGATGCAATGAAATTGGCGCTTCCAAAGCTACTAACATCACCAGCTTGATCGCGCCGGGGAAGAGCCGCCTCCTCGAAGCAGTAATCTGGAATCGAGATGTACGTGCCCTCGGCGGTTACGAAACAGACGGAAATCGATGCGGCGGTCAATCGCGTCCAGCAGATCGTCGGGCCGGATGTCGTGCGCATCCGTTATGAGATCGCTGAGGACTGGAGCGGCCAGTGGGCAATCTTCTTCCGCGTGGTGCTAACCGACGACGCCGCGGGACGTCGTCTGCGCGACATTGCAACCAAAGTTGTCTGGGAGCTTGCTCGGCAGCTGGACTTCCCCGGAATGGGTGTATTTCCGTACCACAATTTCAGAAGTGAGTCGGAGCAGGCAGCTTTGCGGGAACCGGCGTGGGCCTAGCCGATGACCTGTTGGAAGACGCCCGACACCTTGCCGCAAAGGGCAGTACGGAAAGCCGCGCATCGTGTATGCGACGTGCCGTTTCCACTGCCTACTATGCGGTCTTTCACTTGCTTGTCGAAGATTTTGTCGGGAGCTGGCCGTTTGCAGATCAACGTGCTCGGCTTGCCCGCATGTTCGATCACAAGAAGATGCGTGACGCGGCATTCACGCCAAAAGACGAAAAGAATCCAACCCCGATTGAGACAGCGCTGATTGATGTCAGGACGGCATTCCGCCAATTGCAGGAAGATCGCCACAGGGCCGATTACGACCTTTCTTGGAATATCGTTGCGACCGATGTGACCAACGCGATTACACTGGCGGAGGACACGTTCTCCAAATGGTGTTCAATTCGCACTGAGGATGTTGCGCGGCACCACCTGTTGTCGATGTTCGGCGCGAAGCCATTGAGACTTTGACCACCGTGATGGACCCTCAACCGCGATTGAACGAGATTGATCGCATCGGTCCGACCGACACAATGTTTGCCATTGCTTCAACAATGTTCGGAAGCAGTGATCTACGAGCAACTCATTTCCGAGTTGAGCTCCTCCGGATATTTCAGACAAGTGCATCTCGACTGTTGGGCAAGCGCGTTGCCAAGTTCGTCACAAAGAGCAACTGATAGGGGTCAGGATCACGACGAGAGGCTCTGTCCACCTGCTGGTCGACGGCGGCATTTCCTCCGGCGCAGTGCGCGATGTCCCGAAGCGCACGTCGCCTAGGAAATAACTTCATCTCTTCCATAATGTTCCTGCTTTTGAGTAAAACGGGTGGTCAGATCCGGCTGGACAAGCGCGCGTTGGTCAATCCCCGTACGAATAAGTAACGTCTGTCGGTTTCAGCTTCCCTGAGAATCGCCGCCAAAGTGTGACATTCCAACCCTCGTCCCCTTTCACCACGACCAACTCACCAATTGGGCCAAAGCTGTTCAGGACCTGACGAGGGCCTACAATCTCTTGATGGCTCTGCGCTGGCAAGGTGGAGGGCATGCCTCCTCCATAGGCAAGGAAGTAGTCATCACGGTTGGACTGGAACCTTGTTAACCCGTCTGCGTTTATCCGCACGAGCACTCCAATCTGAACTTGCGGATTCTCGCCGCCCCATTGCTCAACAAATCCTTCAACCGTCGCCTGCAAAGTCTCTTCGGGGCCTAAGAGAACGGTCAATATTTCTCCTCGCCCTAGCCTTCGGAGAGCAGATTTCGTGCCCGGATCGGCCTGAAGAGCAGAGAAGCGCCCCGCTGCGAGCGGCATCAGATATCCGCCTCCGCCCCACCTCGCGGCCGGCTGCGGCAGTTGCTTACTCGTAAGTTCCGGGCCGGTAAATCCAGTAAGGTCCTTCGCCTGACCGACATAACATAAAACCTTGGTTGCACTGTAACGAAACGCCATCCAGGGTCCGCTTACACTGGCATCCGTCATCCCACTCACCAACAGAGTGGACGCCGCCATCCCGATCGTCAGGAACCTGGCCATGCTGGAGCTCACAACCTATTTATTTTTCGACAAGCTTCAACGCTTTCTGGGCATCAGTGAGGATGGGATGCCCGAGACCCATTCTGCACACCGACATACACGTCCACATGCGCGGCAGCCGGATCCTCTGACAGCCCCTGATAGTGAACCTCGAAATCCGTCTTATAAGCGCGATGCAGCGGCCCGGGTTTTTCGAGCGACCAGATCCGCTTCCATAGAGTGACCACCGTCTGAGCCGCCGGACCACCCTGCGCCGTAAACATGGCGTAAGTTCCGGACGGGACCGTGTACGACATCATCCCCGCCGGTACATCTTTCGCCGATGACACTTTCGCGCCGAGCACATACGTGTACGGCCCGTCTTTATCGCTCTCGTAATCGGTATAAAGCACCACGACGCGCGAATCCAGCCGGTTGGGAATCCGGTTTAGCAGATCTTCGTCCCGCATTCGCGCCCACAACTTGCCGATCGCTCCCCCGCCGGCCATCTCCTCTGCATTCGAGGTTCGGGCTGTAATACCAACCACGGTAAATGCATCCACGTGCAAGTTCACCAGGTTCATTTCCTCCGCTGCAACCGGCGCAAGCGCGGCCAGGGCAGAAAGCAGCACGAACAGCGCCCATTTCATCTGCTCGCTACGGCCTCTTAATCCACTTCTCGTATTCCCGCGTGTGCCGCGATTCCAGGCTCACCTCGCGCCCTGCGATGAACATCTGTTTAATGTTCGTCTTGGCTTCCATCGGATCGCCGTCCGTCAGAATCAGATCCGCTACTTTGCCCTTCTCAATGGACCCCAATTCACTCCCGACGCCCAGAATCTCGGCGCTGTTGATCGTCAGCCCTTTCAGCGCTTCCTCGCGCGGCAACCCGAACGCGACCGCCTGCGCCGCCTGGAACGGCACATTGCGCGCGAACTCGACATCGAAGGTCCCAAAGCAGATCTTCACGCCCGCCTTGTAGAAGTCGTTCGGCAGCGTATAAGGCGCGTCATACGGATCGTCGTCGCGCATCGGCAGTTGAAACGTCTCGCCCAGAACCACGGGAATGTTATGCGCTTTCAGCAGTGGCCCCGCGCTCCCGAGTTCCCGAGGATCGGCGATGATGATCTTCACCTTCTCCTTGTCCGCAAACTCGATCGCGTCCTTGATCATGCGCTCCCGTTCCGCCCGCACGAACAGCGGCAGCTTGCCATCGATCACCGGGATCATCGCCTCCAGCCTCACATCCGTGTGGAAATCTGCTCCCCGCGCCGCCTTCGCTCTTTTATAGGCCCGCGCTTGCTCGAAAAATTCGCTCATCTCACGAAGCCGGTTCTCATACTGCCGCTCTTCTTCGCTATAGCCGCGTACCGGCATCCCCAGCAATGTGGCGAATTGTCGCGGCACATTCTGGATCTGCGGAAACAGCACGTCCATTACGGCACTCGGCTTAACCGCCATGTCTTCCCACGTCCATCCTTCCAGGTGCATCAGTGCGCCTTGCCCCGTAATCACTGAGCCGCCGCCGCGGAAACCTCGACCCGCGCTCGGCAGGCTGACCACCGTCGTAATCCCCCCGGCTCGCGTTACATCGATGTGTTCGCTCGACGGGTTGAACGCGATCTCCGCTCTCAATTCCGGATTGAACGTTCCGATCTCATCCAGATCCACCGTCTCTTGCTCCGCCCCGATCTCTTCCAGCCCCACGTTTGTGGCCGCGTTGATCAGCCCTGGATAGAGTTGCAGGCCATGCCCGTCCACTACCCGCGCGCCGTCTTTTGCCGCGAGCGCGGTCCCCACCTCCGCAATTTTTCCATCGATCACCAGGACCGAGCCGTTGCGAATATCAGGACCTGTGACGGGATGAATCGTCACGTTCCGTATCAGAACCGAATTGTCCTCTGCGCCAGGTAAGAGGCACGGTGCAACGCAGGCAAGAACAACGGCTACAACATTTCCGGTTCTCATTAGCGTGTCACCTCGCCCATCGGGGTAGCTGGCGTATTCGCTCCCGCTCGATTGCCGCCGCTGCCCTGCCCTTTCGGATTCTGCGCATTTTCTTTGTCGAGCAACATCTTTTTCTGCTGCTGGAACTTCGGCCGCATCTCCAAATCTCTGTCCCTATCGAAATACTGATGCCCATCGATCCAGACCTTCAGCGCTTTGGAATAATTCGACAGAGGATCTTGATCGAATAGAACCAAATCGGCCGATTTACCCACCTCGATCGACCCCACCTTATCGTCGATTCCAAGCTGCTTGGCGGGATTGATCGTCACCATCGCCAGCGCCTCCGTCTCGCTCAAGCCGCCATAACGCATCGTTTTCGCCGCTTCCAGGTTCAAGTGTCGCTGTAGCTCATCGGAATCCGAATTGAGCGACACCACCACACCCTTGCGCATCATGATCGCCGCGTTATACGGAGTCGCGTCGTAAGCTTCTGCCTTGTACGCCCACCAGTCGCTGAATGTCGAGGCGCCTGCACCATGCTCCGCGATCTCTTTCGCTACCTTGTATCCCTCCAATGCGTGTTGGAACGTGCGCACCTTGAAACCCATCTCGTCCGCTACCCGGATCAGCATCAAAATCTCATCCGAGCGATAGCAATGCGCGTGCACGTAACGCTTTCCTTCCATCACCTCCACCAGCGGCTCCAGGCGCAAATCCCGCCTCGGCGGAATCGGATGCTCCCCGCGCGCCACCCGCTCATTGTATTCCTTCCAATCCGCTTGATAATTCTTCGCTTCCGTGAAGCTTTCGCGGATCACTTCTTCAACGCCCATGCGCGTCCCTGGATATCGCCGTGCCGCTGCCGGTCCCGGGCTGAAGAAATTCCGCGACGGCTGTCCAGCCCGCTTCGGGTTCTCGCCCAACGCAAACTTGATCCCCGGCGTCGCTCCTTCAAACAGCATCTCCTGAGCCGTCTTGCCCCAGCGCAGCTTGATCACCACCGTCTGCCCGCCGATCGCGTTCGCACTGCCATGCAAAACGTTCGACACCGTCAATCCCCCGGCCAGCCCGCGATAGATATTGATATCGAATGGATTGATCACGTCCTTGATGTTCACCATCGACGAATCGGATAGCGTGCCCTCGTTTACGCCGCCTTCAATGGCCGTGTGCGAGTGGCAATCGATGATGCCCGGGGTCAGATACTTGCCCGTCGCATCCACAATCGTCGCGTCCGCCGGCGCGCTTATGTTCTTGCCGATCGCCGCGATTTTCCCGTTCTCGATAAGCACGCTTCCGTTCTCAAC
>JAVKSW010000184.1:0-4075 GCA_039583505.1 Bryobacteraceae bacterium
CGGGCGCCGGGACAGCACGTGAAGGCTTCCAGACAGGCTTGGGCTCGGGAATTTCGGCGGCGCCGGGCAAGCGGGTGCGCTTGCCGGGCAGCCAGTCCGGCACTGGAGCGCAGATGTCGCACATGCCGCACGCATCCCATTTGGGACGCTCCCCGAAATGCAGGCAGATGTGCCGGTGTCGGCACAACGCAGATTCGGCGAAGCGCTTTATCTCTCGATAGCGCTGCCACGAGCGCTCCTGTTCGGCAGTATCCTTCATCTGGCCGATGAAGTACGCCAGCAGCGCGGTGTCTTTCTTTTGCCACAGGAGCACGCAATCCGCCGGCAGTCCGTCGCGGCCCGCTCGTCCGGCCTCCTGATAGTACTGCTCAACCGATTTCGGTAACGACAGGTGGATCACCGCGCGCACTCCCGGTTTGTTGATGCCTAAACCGAAGGCAAGCGTGCCCACCAGGACGCGCACTTCATCCGACATCCAGATCTCCTGGTTTTGCCTGCGGGTCTCGGCGGCCATCTGGCCGTGATAAGGAACCGCCGCGATACCCCGGTTGCGCAGATCGTCGGCAGTCTCTTCTACCCGCGCTATGGTGGGCGCATAGACGATCACGTTCTGGTTGGGATGTGCTTTGAGAACGGCCATCAGCCACCGCATCTGCATGGCATCGCTTTCGCACTGTTTCACTAGGCACCGCAGATTCGGCCGGTGAAAGCTCATGATGTATGTGTGCGGATCGTGTAAGCGGAGCTGCGTGAGGATATCGTGCCGCACTCGCCGGGTAGCGCTCGCCGTAAAAGCAGCGATCGGTCGCCCCGGAAAATTTTGACGCAAGCTGCTCAGCAGCCGGTATTCGGGCCGGAATTCGTGACCCCATTCGGAGATGCAATGCGCTTCATCAATGGCGAAGAATGCGATGGGAACACGCTGGAGCCAAGGCAGCGTGTCCGCTCGCGCCAGACGCTCCGGGGAAACGTAAATCAGACGGAATCCGCCGCGTTTGGCCCGTTCCATAATTGCCGATTGTTCCGCTACTGGAATCGCACTGTTGACAAAAGCCGAAGGGATTCCCATTTGCGTGAGCTGTGCAACTTGATCCTGCATCAGCGCGATCAATGGCGAGATCACGATGGCGGTGCGTTCGCTCACCACGGCCGGTAACTGATAGCACAGTGATTTGCCGCCGCCCGTGGGCATTACCGCCGCCAGATCATGGCCGCCCAGCAAACTTTGCACAATGCGCTCCTGCAGCGGACGAAAGCTCTCATATCCCCAGTAGCGCTGCAAGACGGTCAACAGGTCGGCAGAATCCGTTTTCATGAGTCGAACGTTCCACCGCTGTCGCCGGTTCCGCCGATTCCGATCTGCATCATCCTGGAAATACCATCCTAGGCTCATTCTCGTGCCACTACGGCGTTTCAGTGGTAGCAATTGTTCGGGTGCTTGGGCCTTTCTTCCGATTACCACGTAACCACTCAGGCGGAAGAAAATCCAACACCGAGAGGGAGTAAGTAATGAACGGAGTAGTTAAAACGTGTTTGGGCGCAGCGGCGATGACAGCGCTCCTGGCACTTTGTTCCATTTCTGTAAAGGCACAGAATACTGGTAATCCGCAGATGGATACCGGAACTCAAAAGATGATGAAATCGGCGGATGCGACGTTTGCGATGAAGGCTGCACAGGGCGGCTTAGCCGAAGTGCAGTTGGGCCAACTCGCCGCCCAAAAAGCGAACAGTCCCGAGGTCAAAGCTTTCGGCCAGCACATGGTGGACGATCACACCAAAGCGAATAACCAGTTGATGAGCGTTGCGCAGGGTGAAAACATGACGCTGCCCACGACCATGAATGCCAAGGACCAGGCCGAGTATGAGAAGCTGCAGGGTCTATCCGGCAATGCCTTCGATCGCGAATACGTCAGCTTCATGGTGAAGGACCACGAGCAAGACGTGAAGGAATTCCAGAAAGAAGCGAGCCACGGCCAGGATACTCAGATGAAGAATTTCGCAAAGCAAACGGTTCCGGTTCTGAAGGAGCACCTGAGCAGGATTCGAAGCATTCAAGGACAAAACCCAACCAACCCCGCTGAGCAGCATTAATATCGGGTATTTGGACAGATAGCGATGAAGTATAAAGTGGTTTTTCGGGAGAGGTCAAACGAATCCGGTGAAAGGGCTGATGATCCTCCCAGTTTCCTGGACACGCAACTGGATGACGAGACAGTGCTGGACGCTGTCTTTGTCGGTCGGAATCGTCCTGACGCCCTGCATTCCTCCGACGTGTTGGAGGAGGATGATGCGTTTCTGAGCATTGCGACGGAGGTGTGGGAATACGACATTGCGGACGGCAAGGACGAGGACTTCAAAAACGCTCTGCTGAATTCCGGCATGGTGATCGAATTCGAGCCACTCGAATCGGCCGATGAACTGGGCGTCTAGTACGCATCATGCTTCCTTCGCCCGCCACCGCACCGGCAGGTTTTCTGTTACCGTTGTAAGGCATTAACCTGAAAGGAGGTAAAGGGATCTTATGCTGCGTTTGCTGTTGATTATCGTCGTGTTTCTGCTGCTCCTTGGAACACTGCCTACCTGGGGATATTCGTCGGGTTGGGGAACAGGGTACTACCTGCCCGGCGGTTTAGGTCTGATCCTGGTGATCATTTTGGTTCTGTTCCTGGTAGACCGTCGCGGCCCCTGAGCCAGAGAAGTGCAGGATACCTAAGCTGACGCGGGATGGGTGGGTGCACTCATCCCGCGGCTGTTATGGAGCGGTCCGCGGTGTCGCGCGAAACGCCGAACGCCATCGGCCATCCAACCTTTTGGAAGGAACCTACGATACACATGAGCGATGCATTAAAAGGAAAACGCGTGGCCATATTGGCCACCGAGGGATTTGAGTACGTCGAATTGACGGAACCGAGGAAGGCGCTCGAAGACGCTGGAGCCAAAACCGAAGTCGTTTCTCCGAAAGAGGGAAAAATCAAGGGTTGGAATCACACCGATTGGGGCGATTCAGTTAAGGTCGATGTGAATTTGAAATCCGCTGACGCTAATAAGTACGATGCCCTGTTGCTCCCCGGCGGCGTCATGAACCCCGACCACTTGCGCCAGGAACCTGCTGCCGTTCAGTTCGTGAAGACATTTTTCGAGGCTCACAAACCAGTCGCGGCAATTTGCCACGGTCCCTGGATGTTGGTCGAAGCCGGCGTTGTACGCGGCCGGAAGCTGACCTCGTGGCCTTCGCTTCAGACCGATATCCGCAACGCAGGCGGCGAATGGACAGATCAGGAGGTCGTCACGGATCATGGCCTGGTCACAAGCCGCAAACCTGCCGACATTCCGGCGTTCAACAAGAAACTCATTGAGGAATTCGCGGAAGGCAAGCACGCAGCGCAGCACGCGTAGCTGATTTTCCCGGCACTCAGCGTCCCGTTAGACCAGAATGGTTGCGGGACGCTTTTGCTTTCTGGTGAGGCATGAAGACGCTGGCCATCGATGTAGGCGGTACCAAATTCACGCTCGCGGCGTTCGACCGCGATGCTGTAGTCTTGCGCGAGACGCGCTCAACCGACCGTAGCGGCGGACCGCAGTGGATGTTTTCGCGGATCGAGCAAATCGTCAACGCCTGGCGTGACACTCAAGGCTTTAAGCCCGATTGCTGCGGGATTGGCTTCGGCGGCCCCGTCGACTTTCCTTCACAGACCGTGACTCTCTCCACTCATGTCGAAGGCTGGGTAAACTATCCGCTCGTCAAGAATGTCGAACGCCTCACGGGTGTGCCCGTGCTGATGGACAACGATGCCAACACCGCGGCGTTGGGCGAAAGCATGTATGGCGCCGGGCGAGGGATGAACCCGCTCTTTTATGTGACCCTGTCAACCGGCATAGGCGGAGGCGTCGTCATTGATGGAAGGATTTACCGCGGCGCCAATTCGTTTGCCGGCGAGATCGGTCACCTCAATATCGTGCCCGACGGCCCGGAGTGTCTGTGCGGCTCTCGCGGCTGCTTGGAGCGCATGTGCAGTGGGTTGTGGCTTGAGCGCGATTACGGTAGGCCAGCCAAGGAACTGCTCGAAAGCCCGGA
>JAVKSW010000184.1:4175-5716 GCA_039583505.1 Bryobacteraceae bacterium
GGCCGTTTCGATAAGGACGATTTCAATCACGCGATTGACGATCTGAAAGACATTCTGAATCACAACACGCTGCAAGCCAGCAGCCGGGATGCGCTGAACGCCGACTTGGGAGACCTCACCGTCGCACGAGATCGCCGCTACTGAGTTTTGCGCACCGAAGTCTAAATGGCGGCGCGAGCTAGACGTTTTGGGTTTGTGCCGCCCCTGCCAGGCCCAGTTCTGCTGCCTTTGGCTTCATGGCATCGATGCAGAAGGCGATGTGTTCATCGAGCGGCACCCCAAGCTCGAGGGCGCCGTTCAGAATGTCTTCCCGGTTTACGTTCCGTGCGAAGGCTTTATCTTTCAGCTTGCGCTTGACCGAGGGAACGTCCACTTCATGGATACTGCGCCCTGGTTTTACGTAAGAGCAGGCCGTCAAAAAACCGGCAAGCTCATCGCACGCAAAAAGTGCGCGCTCCATCCGCGACACGCGGGCCACTCCGCTGTAAGTGGCATGCGAAAGAATGGCCCGGCGCGTGGCCTCATCCACGCCGCGCTCGGCCAATATGGGTTCCCCTCTCATCGGATGGTCTGGCGCAGCGGGGTGAATCTCCCAATCGAAATCGTGCAGGAGTGCAGTGACCGCCCACTGCTCGGGATCTTCGCCGAACTTGTGCGCATACGCGACCATGCAGGCCTCCACCGCGAGCATGTGACGGCGCAAGCTCTCGTTCTGCACGAATTCGCATACGATGTTCCACGCATCCGTTCTGGTCATGCTAGGATTCCGCGATTTTCACGGCGTTCAGCTTATCGCCCTGCTTGACTGCGTTCACCACATCCTGCCCCGACCGGACCTGCCCGAACACGGTGTGCTTTCCATCCAGCCAGTCAGTGGCGACATGCGTAATGAAGAACTGGCTCCCGTTTGTATTCGGTCCGGCGTTGGCCATGGAAAGAGATCCCGCTTTGTGCTTGTGCGGGTTGCCCTTGGTCTCATCTTCGAATTTGTAGCCTGGACCGCCGCGGCCGCTGCCTTCCGGGTCGCCTCCCTGGATCATGAAATTTGCAATCACGCGATGAAACGTGGTCCCGTCATAGAAGCCCTCGCGAGCCAGAAAGACAAAGTTATTGACGGTTTTGGGTGCCTCTTTGGCGAAAAGGTCAACCACAATTGTGCCGCGGGATGTCTCGAGCGTCGCTTCGTATTTTTTTGAGGAATCGATCTTCATTTCCGGCGCTGAAGTATATTTCTTACTCATCACCTCCAGTCTACCGGCACTCGAACATTGCATCGCCCTGCTCATCCACCACATACCGGAATCGCTGCCGGTACACCCTGCGGCTTCCACAGCCGCCGGGTGCTAGACTGCAATCATTTGCGAGCCTCGGGGCCGCTGCATTCATGTGCGCGAGTGAACGGAAGTGAACCGGACCACAAGAACGCGCGCGCGTTGGAGCATCAATCGGGAGGCGTTTCAACGTTTGCTGGAGGCGCTGGATCCCGACCCTGACCGTGCTGCACAGCGTTTCCAGGCCCTCCATTCGAAACTGACACTTTT
>JAVKSW010000185.1:0-5698 GCA_039583505.1 Bryobacteraceae bacterium
TTGCTCGGCGAGTATCGAAAACTGGACCCAACGCCGATTGAAGAATTTCTCCTTTTCGATCATCCGAGCGGCCGGACGCGCGTTTACACGGCGATGCGTTGGAAGGCGGAAAACTTGTGCCTGTTTGACGCTTCGCTGGCGTGTACCAACCCGCCCCCGGCGCTTACGGTTTCTCCCAGCGGTTCGTCTCACCTGAACGCAGTACCGCTTCGATAACCCGCATATTATTCAGCGCGTCTTCGAGCGGGACCGGAACCTCGCCATCCTCCTGAATCGCTTTTGAGAATTCGTCGCCTTGGATGGTGTACTGGTCCACGGCGGGAAATTCCTCGAGTCGAGCGCTTTCACCAGCCAACTCCGCTCCGTTATCAATGAAGATACGGCTGGGCCGGTCGGGCGGGATGTTGTACGGAATTTCTATGTCAATCCGGCCGCGCGTCCCCAATACCTGCATCCGTTGGAACGGAACGAGCTGGGTACTGCAGGTGAAGGTGGCCTGTCCCGGCGCGAAATCGAGAAGAGCGGAACTCAGCCGATCGGTTTTCATCTCCGGATCGCGATTGATTAATCCAACCACACGGGCCGGCTCCCGCTCGAACAGGAAACGCGACATGGTGATCGCATAGCAACCAATATCCATGAGGCCTCCGCCGCCGATTTCGACGATGTTCCGTATGTTGTTGGGATCACGATTGAAATAACTGAAGACCGTTGTGATCGCCTGCAGTTCACCGATGTCGCCGCCGCGGACAATCTCTCGCGCGCGAAGCCACTGCGGATGGGTTCGGACCATGAATGCTTCGCCGATCTTCAACCGAGTGGAGTTGCGAATCTTGATGAGCTGCTCAACTTCTTTGGCGGTGCGCGAAATGGGCTTTTCACAGAGGACGTGCTTGCCTGCCGCCGCAGCTTTGATCGACAGGGGTACGTGAAGGTGATTGGGCAAGGGATTGTAGACGGCATCCACCTGCGGGTCGGCCAGAAGCTCTTCGTAGGAGCCATAGGCGTTGGGGATGTCGAGCTGTGCGGCGGCGTGGCGGGCGCGGTCGAATTCGCGGGAAGCGATGGCCACGATCTGAGTCCGCTCGCCCTTCTTCATGGCGGGAATCACCTTCTTAGTAGCGATCCCGGCGACTCCCAGGACGCCCCAGCGAACCTTCGCGGCAGACATGACTCCGAGTCTCGCATGCGACCGCTTCAGGGGTGAGGCGGTCATTCGGCGGTTCTGTCGCATGGCTTTTGCCATTCAAAGCCAGTTTCGCGCCCAAAAAGGCGAAGGAAGAGCGCATTTTGCCGAGCGAACTAGCCCCAAAAGAGCCAAATGGGTTCGTTTTTCCAAATCGGGGAGGACGAGGGCGTTTGCTACAGTGGGCGCGTGAAGTTGTACGATATCGACCCCGGACCGGATTGCCCGGAGGTGGTGCGGGCCATTATCGAGATCCCGAAGAACTCGGCAAACAAGTACGAATACGATGGCGAGCTGGGGATTTTCCGCTTGGACCGGGCGCTCTATTCGCCGATGCATTACCCGGGCGATTACGGCTTCATTCCGGGCACGCTGGCCGAGGATGGCGATCCGCTGGACGTGCTGACGCTGGTCGATGAGCCTAGTTTCACCGGGTGCCTGATGGAGGTGCGGCCGGTGGGGCTATTAAATATGGTGGACGAACGGGAAAACGATCAGAAAGTGCTGGCGGTGCCGAACGAGAATCCGCGGTTCGACAGCATCCACACGATGGACCAGGTTTTCCCGCACATCAGGAAAGAGATTGAGTACTTCTTTTCGATCTACAAAGAGCTGCAAGGGGGCAAGACCAAGATGGAAGGCTGGCTGGGCCCACCGGAAGCTCGGCGCATCATTAATAAGAGCCGGCAAGCTTATCTGGACTCGCGGAAGACGGACATAGAGGCTTAGGCGAAGTCGCTGCCGGTCGGGAGGTTACGTAATCCTACGAATTTGGCGTGGATACTACCGGTGTCACCGCCGCGCAAGGAGATTGTCGGGAAACATAATGCGCCGTGGTCGATATGGACTAGTGGCTATCGTTTCTGGACGCAGGCCAGGCCCGCACAAGCATGAACCGGCCGCACGTGAGATGCTCGCACATTGCAACACGCACGTCGTGGGCCCTCCCGTTCGCCGTGTTGCTGGCGCTTTTCTCGAACCTTACGTGGGCAGCCGAAAGTCAGAATGCCGGGTTGCCCACTCTAAGCACCGCGCGAGCCGTCCACCAGCTCAGCTTTGAGGAATCGAGCCGTGCCTACCCCGTTCGCCTTCGAGGGGCAGTCACCTATTACGACCCCTACATCGACTTCCGCCATGCCGCGCTGTTTGTCTGCGACTCCACCGGCTGCATTTTCGGTGCTCTCTCGCCTGCCCCCGCGGTCCCTCTGAAAACCGGCGCATTAGTCGAACTGACCGGGGTAAGCGGAACAGGGGACTTCGCTCCCATCGTCGACCGGGCTCAGGCTCGCGTCCTGGGAGAGTCTCACGTCCCCTTTACCGCGCCGCAAGTAAGCTTGGCCCATTTATTGACTGGCGCGGAAGACGGGCAATGGGTGGAAATCGAGGGTGTGGTGCATTCTGTCCGGGAGTCCGGCAGAGAACTTGTTCTCGGCCTCGCGCTAAGCGATGGTGCGATCACCGCTACGACCAGCGGGCAGTCGGGTGTGGATTACGACAGTTTGATCGACGCAAAGGTAAAGATTCACGGCAACGCAGCTCCCCTGTTCAATCATCGGCGGCAGATGACCGGAGCTCATGTGCTATTTGCCGATCTCGCCCAAGTAAAAATTGAGGAACCGGCGCCTGCCGATCCCTTCGCATTGCCCTTGCGCCCGGTCAACAGCCTGTTGCGCTACACGCCCAGTCTTGCGTTCCTCCATCGCGTGCACGTTCGCGGACTCGTAACGCTTCTTTGGCCGGGCCGATTGCTCTGCATTCAGGATGCCGCGCAAGGTCTATGCGTCCAGACCGCTGAGAGCGCGGCGCTGGCTCCGGGGAAATTGGCCGATGTTGTCGGCTTTCCGATGGTCGGCGAATTTTCTCCCACTCTCAGCGACGCCATCTACAGAGGAGCCGGCGGGGGGCAGCCGGTTCCCGCCTTAGCGTTAACCGCCGACCAGGTGGTTCGCGGAGATCACGATGCCGAGCTTATCCAGCTTCAAGGCGTCTTGATCGGCCGCGACAGAGCCGCTCAAGACCCGACCATGATGATATCGTCCGGAAAATTCCTTTTCCCCGCGATCCTGCCCAGCCACCCTGGAGCGCAAGCCTTACCCGCATGGCCCGAAGGGAGCACGTTACGAATCACCGGAATCAGTTCCGTGCAGTCGGACTCCAATACCAGCATGCTTCGGGAAAATTTCTCGAATCCCACTTCCTTTCACATCATGCTGCGATCGCCGGGTGACGTGGTGGTACTGCACGGGCCTTCCTGGTGGACCGCCGGCCATACGCTCCGTGTGCTCGCACTGGCGTTCTTCATCACTTTGGCCGTGCTTTGTTGGGTGATCGTCCTCCGGAACAGGGTTAAGCACCAGACCAGTGTCATTCGCATCCAGCTCAAAGAAGCGGCCGGCCTGAAAGAGGCGGCTGAAGCCGCCAGCCGCGCGAAAAGCGAGTTTGTGGCCAACATGAGCCACGAAATCCGTACACCCATGAATGGCGTTCTCGGTATGACCGAGTTGGTGCTGGACACGGACCTGACCAGCGAACAGCGCGAATTTCTTGAAAGCGCCAAAAGCTCCGCGGATTCGCTCCTGACGGTGGTGAACGACATTCTCGATTTTTCGAAAATTGAAGCCGGCAAGCTCGATCTGGATCCCGTCCCGTTCTCGGTTCGGGATCATATCGCCAGGATGGTCAAGCCCCTTGCCTTTCGCGCGGAACAGAAGGGCTTGACGCTGATCTGTTCCATTCAACCGGATGTGCCCGCGAAGATCTCCGCTGACACGATTCGCCTCGGCCAGGTCGTCCTCAATTTGATCGGCAATGCCATTAAGTTCACTCATCAGGGTGAAGTGGAGTTCCAGGTGGCCCTCGATGGTATCGAAGGCGATGGCGCGTGTGTGCACTTCTCCGTCCGGGACACAGGCGTGGGCATTCCTCTGGACCGGCAGCGATCGATTTTCGACGCATTTACGCAAGCCGACAGCTCCACGACCCGGAAATTCGGCGGCACCGGATTGGGGCTCACCATCTCGGCCCGTCTGGTGCGCATCATGGGTGGAACGATGTGGGTCGAAAGCGAAGTGGATCGCGGCAGTTGCTTCCATTTCACAATTACGGCTCCGATTCTGAGTACGGAAGATCCGGCGGAGCCGCTGGAAACAGCGCGGCTCACGGCCGTCCCTGAACATACATTCGCTCGCGATAGAACGCCGCTGCGCATCTTATTGGCTGAAGATAATCTGGTAAATCAAAAAGTGGCGGTTCGCCTGATGGAAAAGCAGGGCCACATCGTCCAGATTGCCGGCAACGGACACGAGGCTCTCTCCGCCTCGGAATCGGGAGACTTCGACCTGATCTTAATGGATGTGCAGATGCCTGGGATGGACGGCCTCGAAGCCTCCCTGGACATCCGTGAAAGAGAGAAAACGCGCGGCGGCCACATACCGATCATTGCGCTCACCGCCCACGCGATGTCCGGCGACCGCGAACGCTGTTTGTCCGCCGGTATGGACGGCTATGTATCCAAACCGCTCCGCATGCACGAGCTGATTCGCGAGATGGAACGCTTGCATGTGGTCGCCCTCTCGCCCGCCGCGGAGGAGTGTTCGGAATCGCTTATCGTCGGCTGATCGATTGGGCGCCGCTTGCCTTTCGACCGCAACGCCCGGAGCCACAACGCCGAAAATAATGAGCCTAACTGCAAGGGGGCAAGACCAAGATGGAAGGCTGGAGCGGTCCGCCGGAAGCCCGGAGAATCATTAATAGGAGCCGTCAGGCTTATCTGGACTCGCGGAAGACCGAAATCGAGGCTTAGGCAAAAGCTCCCGCACACTTTCTGCCGCTTCGATGCTATAGCCGTTCTGTTGCGGCGAAGACCGTAAGGTACTACCGCTTATGCAAAGGCGCTACTGCACCGCGCCGTAGTTGGTCCGGCAACACACGCGAGCATAATCCTCCTTGCATGTTCGCGCAAGCCCGTAAGTACGTGATTCGGGCACCGCAACCGTGAATGGCGGCAACTTGTGAGGCCAAAGTGGTGTCGTTAGCTTGTGAAGGAACACACGATGCCTCAGTGTCACTCAGTTGGGGAATTCTACCGAAAACCAAGAAAGACTGTTGTCTTGGCGGTTACGGTAGCGGCCGTGACTTCAGCGCTTTGTACCGCTGAGCCGCGGCCTTCTCAACAACAGGCGAAGCCCTATCATGACCTGGAGGCGTACCGGGTGTATTCGGCAATTCTGCCGCGATTTGTCAATTATGTTGATTCGGCCGGAACACTGTTCATCAGGGGCCAAACAATTTCGTATTCGTCGAAATGTTTAGAGCCCAATCCGTTGCAGAAGAATCTAGTCGGTTCCGCCATTGCCGACTACAACCGAGTGAATGGTTCGCATTGGGAACTCGAACGACACTTTGAGTTGACCAAACCGTATGAACTAGTTCCGGAAACTGACTTCGAGCGCCGTGCTCGCACTGCAGAGTTTCCAGGTTCTATCGAGCTTTCTGCCGTAGGTTCTAATCCGT
>JAVKSW010000186.1:0-5690 GCA_039583505.1 Bryobacteraceae bacterium
GGTCACGAGCGTTCGCGCCCAGCGGCTTGGTTCCGGGCAGCGTTATCTTGTAAACACCCGTGTCCAGAACCGACACCTTCACGCCCGCATCGTCCAGTTGTTTCCGGATGAGCTTGAGTTGTTCCGGGCTGGCACTGGAATAGACATACTGGCTCTTGCCTGCGAGTTTCACATTACGGATCTCCGCCCATCCCAACCGATACTTCGGATAGAAGCTGCTCAGCACACGGCTGAGATCGGAATCGGCTTCATCCGTAATGATTCCGAGCTTCCACGGATAGTCGAAACTCTCGGCCTTGCTCACAGGCGTAGCGAGACTAAGTGCCGCAACAGCGCTCAGCCGGTTGAACTCTCTTCGTGTCATCGTGTTGTTCAAGCTACCATGATTCGATAGCGCGAGGATCGAGCACGTGTTTGAACGATTTACCGAGAAGGCGCGCAGAGTAGTTTTCTTTGCCCGCTATGAGGCGAGCCAGTTTGGCAGTCCGTACATTGAGACGGAGCATCTGCTGCTAGGTCTGACTCGGGAAGACGGCCCGTTGCGAATGCGCTTGTCGCAGGCGCACCTGGATCCCGAATCCCTTCGCAAGCAGATCTCATCGCGGACAACGATTCGCGAGAAAATCTCAACCTCGGTCGACTTGCCTCTGAGCTCCGATTTGAAGCGCGCTCTCGCCTATGCAAGCGAAGAAGCGCTGGCGTTACAGCAGCGGGTCGTCGATTCGGGTCATCTCGTCCTGGGATTGCTCCGCATAGAAAACTGTTTCGCCGCTGCTCTTCTTCAACAAGGCGGGATAACGTACGAAGGTTATCGCGAGGTCGTCCGCACTGAAGCGTTCCCGGAGGAGGATCGTCCGCGCGAGCGCTTACGCCGGCAGCGGCCTGTCGAACGTCCATGGCACGAACCGCAACAGACCGAGCCGGCCGCTCCTTCCCTTCGTCATGCAATCACTGCTCTGAAGGAATTACTGGACCGGGCAACGGAGCATATCGATATGTACTCAGAGGCTTACGGCGAGCAACGCTTGAAGCGCAAAACGTGGTCGCGTAAAGAGGCCTTGGGATATCTCATCGATCTCGCCACGGCTCATCATCAGTGGTTCGCCCGCGCGCTGCTTGAACCAAAGCTGATCGATAGCGCATACCCTCAGGAAGAATGGGTGCAGGCGCAGGGATATCGAAGCCTTTCATGGCCGGACGTCGTGGATTCCTGGATCTGCCTGAATCGTCTTCTCCTCCACGTTCTTCTATTGATTCCTGAGGAGAAGGTGAACATGTCTTGCCGCATAGGCGTTGCGGAACCGATTCCATTGCTCAGTCTGATCGAACAGTACGTCGAGCGCAGCGAAGACATCGTCGGGCAGATACTCAGCCGCCTGTAGCGTCATTGAAGAAGCACTACTCTATTCCTATGGACAGACGACAAGCTCTGAATCTCATAGCGGGCGCCGGAATCGCTGCCTTGGGCCGAGGTCAATCGACCGGCGATACGGCTCAGTCGAATGGCATGATCTACCGAAAGCTTGGGGACACGGGAGAGCGTGTTTCCGCCATCGGTCTCGGCGGCGCTCACTTGGCGCGGCCAAGCGAAGAGGAAGCCATTCGCATCGTACGGTCGGCGCTCGATCGCGGAATCACTTTCCTCGACAACTGCTGGGACTACTCGAATGGCGAGTGCGAAGTCCGTATGGGAAAGGCGCTGCGCGACGGTTATAGGCAAAAGGCTTTCCTCATGACGAAATTCGATGGCCGCACCCGGCAGGCGGCCGCACAGCAAATCAACGAATCGTTACGGCGCCTCCAGACCGATCATGTGGATCTTATCCAGTACCACGAAAACATTCGTCTTGACGATCCCGACCGTTTTTTCGCAGAGGGTGGTGCGCTGGAGGCCGTCACGGCCGCCAAGCAGGCGGGCAAAGTGCGTTACATCGGCTTCACCGGCCATAAAGACCCGTTGGTGCACGAACGCATGCTGGAAGTGGCCAAACTAAATAACTTTCACTTCGATTCCTGCCAGATGCCTTTGAATCCTATGGACGCGCACTTCCGCAGTTTTGCAAACAATGTGGTGCCGAAACTCGTGGAGCAAGGCATCGCAGTGCTCGGTATGAAGTCTATGGCCAGCGGGGATCTTTTGAAGAGCAACACCGTGACACCCGTTGAATGTCTCCATTACGCGCTGAATCTGCCGACTTCGGTGGTTATTACCGGTTGCGACAGTATGCGAATTCTAGATCAGGCCTTCGAGGTGGCGCGCACGTTCAAGCCGCTGACCGAAGCAGACGTGATCGCGATACTCAACAAAACGCGCGTGGCCGCAATGACCGGCAAATTTGAGCGCTTTAAGACCAGCACCCACTACGACGGCACCATCAAGAACCCGCAGTGGTTGGGCTAACCGGCATTAACTAGCGACGACCGCTTTATAGTGCTGGCCATCCGCGCCCAGGGCGTTGTTCACTTCCTGCTCTGTCAGATATTGGATAGGAGCTGACGTCGCGATACGCTGCACGACTTCCACAAAACCATTTAGCGTGTCACACTCTGCCCGCGTAATATTCTCGTGGATCAGCACGCCGCTTCCTTCAACAACAAGAAAGGGGGATGACGCACTGATCCCATGCATTCCGTGTGCTACCGCAGACAAGGGCATGGAACACGGAACCAGTGGCAAAGCTCGCCCAAGGAAGATCGCCTGACATGGATACAGAACGCCTGCCTCGGCGATGCGCCGGGAGATCGCGTCAGTGCCGAGTGCATGTAGCGCCTCCACGTTCGGCAGCCGCCACCGCGAAAGGCGTTCAATGTGCTCCAAGTGCTCACATTTAGGTTTCGCCGCAAGGCGTCTGGAAGTCGCCAGTCGCCGCTCCACCTGCAGTAGCAAAGATTCGGCGGCACGCGAGTCTTCACCGCAGACCACAAGTCCGTGGTTTCCCAGGACAAACACGTCTGCCTGCGGAGATCGTGAACAGGCGCTTTCGATCTCTCGCGCGAGAAGAAGCCCGGACGGCGCATACGGAATCCATTTCCAATGCAATCCCGCCAGCCTTTCAGATAAATGAAGCTGTGCGTCCGATCGGACAGCCCAAGCAATCGTGCTCACCGAATGAACGTGAATGACAACTCGTTGCGGCAAGACCGCATGCATCAGCGTCTCGATGGAGGGGTGCAAGCGCCGTTGACCCAAGCTCCTGTCGCATGCAGGGAGTGCCCGGCCATGCTTGAAGCACTCGACGCACGTCGAGAGATCGACAGGAACTAGGATTTCCTCTCTCTCCGCATCGGCAAGCCATCTGCCGGATGCTTTGATCCAGAGGGTTCCGCCCAGCTTCAACGAAGTATTTCCACTACTCGCTTGGACTAGCAGTGGTTCATGACCGAGCCGGGCCGAAAGGTGCAATAAAGAATCAATTTCACTCATGTGCTGCGCTCCTCTGTTGTCACTGCAAAATTCGGAATTGAACGTTCTGAGCAGCGCGTTTCGATCTCATCCTGCCGACTTTTAAGGAAGCTTTAAAAATCGCGCCTACGGGAACGAGACCCGCCAGCTTATGCGCGGCAACCGCGGCCAAACCCATGGAAGCAACGCAGCCGCAGGAAGTACAGTCCGGATTCCCGCCAAATTGGCAGGGTCTGATAACCGTCTGTAGATCTGCGGAGATCGTGTGAGTCGTAAGTGCGAACACACAATCTGCCGGACTGTGAGGAGGCGAAGCAAACTGCCGAACCAGGCCGTCCGGCATATCTACTTTCTGGTATCGTTTGCGCAATTCCAGCAGATCGGAGATCGCCTGCTTCCGCTGGATCGGGGTTAGCATCTCCGGAAGGTTGTCTCCTTTCTGTGGGGTGAAGAGGCTGAACCAGACCTTTCTCACTTCCTCCTTGGGTGTCCAGAACTTCAGGAACCGGTTCAGATATCCGGCGCACTTCATCATCTGGCCCGTAATCGTGCAGTGAATGGTGATCTGCCGACCTGCAATGTTTTTCAGGATGCGCTCGTAGGTGGCTGGTGTTCGTCTCACATCGTGCTCCGGTTGTAGGCCATCGATGGAGACGACAACATTCATATGCGGGTGCGCAGTCCATTGCTCCGGGAAAGACCTGAACGCGCTGGTCACGACTTGCACATGGATTCCGCGCGCCAGCAACAGCGGAACCAGTTCCTCCAGTTCGCGATATCGCACTAGCGGGTCGCCACCGACCAGCGAGAGGTGCAGTGGCTTCAAGCGATCGACCACCTCGAGAACTCCCCCGATGAGGTCTTGTCCCTTGAAATCGCTCAATTCCCTCAAGGTCACGCCACCGCCGAGATGGGCGGCGTCGTAGGCATAGCAGCCAGGGCAGCGGAGCGGGCATTCGCGCGTGATTTCTATCGAAACGGAAGGAGCCTCGCCTCGCAGGATCTTGCCCCACGCGCTGACGATTTCTGCAGTACGCATGCGTACATCCCTTTCTTCGATCCAGGAAACATTGACGAAGAGCGGTCAAGATCGGTGGCGTTCACCGAACAGACCACATCCACAAGAACAACGCTGAACGCTTAGATAAAGAGGGCGGGAGGGGATGAGTCGGAAGCTCGGCTAAAGCGGATGTCGAGCGAAGGTGGCGAATCGTTTTCCGGCCGGGAACGCCAAACAAAGCGGCGCTCCTGCTTTGATGGGTTGAATAAAACTCCATCTAAACAACGGTACTGATCGGCAGGAACTTGATGCGGGCTGTTGAGATAAAGGCTGGCAGCTTTGTCGGCGTGCGGCTTGACGACGGGAGGATCGGGTACTCTGTCGAGTGCTGCAATCAGAATTAAAGCGCAAAGCAGGTATCTCAAAAACGGCTGCGCCTTGAAGATCGCCTTGAACACTCAGCGTTATCGTAGCGCAGCATCATCTCTGGATGCTGTCTGGCAGACCCCCGAGTTCCGTGACTCGCGACCGATGCTAGCATGAGGACGTAGTGAAGCTCGTAGACGCAGTCCGGCTCGCCAAATCGGTGAAAGTAAGCCATGCGCGGCAGTTTGCGCAGCATGTGGTTCCCGAAGTAGTTCGGCCCGCGCGCGTGATCTGGAACCAGGCGATTGGCGGCGTCTTCCTGCTATTGGCGGTTTCGTTCTCCGGCTATGCGTTCATGCAATCACGGAACGCTGCGGGAATGATCGGCGGCATATTCCTCGGTGTCGTGATGGCGTTCTTCTCGGTAACCTCTTTCCTCAAGGCGCGGCAGATCTCCCGTCGATAAGGTCCGCTTTTGCCAACATCCGAGCAGCCCGGCGAGTTCCCGTTTACTCGCGGGATTTATCCCGACATGTACCGGAAGCGGCTTTGGACCATGCGCCAGTACGCCGGTTTCGGAGGGGCGCAAGAGAGCAATCAGCGATACAAGTTTCTGCTCTCGCAAGGCATCACCGGGCTGTCTGTCGCCTTCGATCTGCCCACGCAAATGGGCATGGATTCCGATCATACGCTCGCGACGGGCGAGGTGGGGCGAGTGGGCGTCGCGATCGACTCGCTCGCCGACATGCAGGTGCTATTCGAGGGAATTCAGCTCGAACAGGTCAGCACCTCGATGACGATCAACTCGACCGCGGCCATCCTGTTGTGCCTGTACGTGCTGGTCGCCGAGAGCCAGGGCGCCGACCGCAAGAAGCTTTCGGGAACCGTGCAAAACGACATCTTAAAGGAGTACATCGCGCG